>DAOTUF010000653.1:0-8861 GCA_034437495.1 Chloroflexaceae bacterium
CGGCGGGAAAACCAGCAAACCCACTCGCCTTGCGGCGGTCACGTGAGCCTCGACCATGTTCAACCGGCTTGTTACGGACACGACACGGGCTTACTCGCATCGTCCTGTTTCATCGTGCCCGATAGCGCCCGGGGCTGGCTCGCGCACCCCAGGGTATCGTGACCGGCTGAACGGAGCCTCGAAAGGCCAGGTCTGGTCATACCTCGGCCTGCCCGACGGAGCGTGCAAGCCGCCTGACTTTCAGTCAGTGCGGGGTATGACCAATAGTCCTGCTCCTGAGCATTTCAATCAATCCTGCTTCTTTTCCTGAGAGGTCTTCAAATCTGCACGGGCCATAGAATGCCCGCAGCAATCTGAATTGTACTCTTTGCAAGATCGAGGCCAGGCCGATACCACCAGCGTATAAGCGGGTCCCGAGATTATTTCGTTTTATTCCCGTGAATGACCCGGTGGTCCCTGTATCTTCTCTGGTCCTCTGATAATACCACATCTTGCGGCTTTCATCATGTCCATCATCAGGTTGAGCAGGGGGAGGGCATCGGGAGCTTCCGAGGTAGGGAGCCGTATCTGGCTTCTGGTAGGGAGATTTGCGTCATACCCACGATATGCGGTATAATGAACGCACATTATCCGCGCATTGCCTATATGCCTATTGCCTATTGCCTTATTGTTGAGTGTTGAGTGTTGAGTGTTGAGTGTTGAGTGTTGAGTGTTGAGTGTTGAGTGTTGAGTGTTGAGTGTTGAGTGTTGAATGTTGAAGGACACAACCAATGCTGGAACCTGGTACCACAATACAGAACCGCTATCGCATTATGCGCCACATCGGGCAGGGGGGGATGGGTGCGGTCTACGAGGCGTTTGACCAGCGGCTCATGAATACGGTGGCGCTGAAGCAGATGCTCGTCACCGAGGAGACGCTCAAGCGAGCCTTTGAGCGCGAGGCGCAGCTCCTTGCCCGCCTGCGCCATCCGGTGCTACCCAAGGTCATCGACCACTTTACCGAGCCATCCGGCCAGTTCCTCGTGATGGAGTATATGCCCGGCGATGACCTGGGAACTCTGCTCGACAAGCGCGGGCATCCATTCCCCTGGGAACGGGTGCTCGCCTGGACCGACCAGTTGTTGGAGACCCTGCACTACCTCCATACCCAACCTTCGCCCGTCATCCACCGCGATATCAAGCCGCAAAATATGAAGCTGACCGCGGAAGACACGATTGTCCTGCTCGACTTCGGGTTGGCCAAAGGGTCCGCGGCCTACCAGTCGCAGGTCTCCAGTGTGAAAAGCACCTACGGATATACCCCGCAGTATGCGCCTCTCGAACAGATGCAGAGCGCGGGCACCGACCCGCGCAGCGACCTGTATTCGCTGGCCTCTTCGATGTACTGCCTGATGACCGGCTCGCCGCCACCGGGCGCGATGGAGTGGGCGAACGCCTTTATCAGCCAGCGACCCGACCCGGTGCGCCCGTCCCACGAGGTATGCCCCGATATTCCCCCCGCCGTGAGCAGTCTACTCGCGCAGGCCATGGCGCTCAACCCTGCGGATCGGCCTTCCAGTGCCCTGGAGATGCGCGAACAACTCCGTCAGGCTCGCCAGGCGACCCGCCAGAACCCCACCGACTGGGCAGCGGCAAGGGAAGGGAGCGAAACGATTGTCATCCCCGAAGAGGGAGCGACGGTCAATATCGGGTCTGCCAGTCGGGCCGGCTCACCCGCCACACAGCGCATCACCTCAACCAGCGTTCCCCCGCTTCCGTCCGGGTTTCCCGAACCGCCCCCCCTTCCCCCCGCACCGGCAGCCGAACCCCGACGGCGCGGCGCAGCGCTCTGGATCGGTGGGGGAGCGGTGCTGCTCCTGCTCGTCGTCCTGGGGGTGGGGGTAGTGCTGTGGGACCAGGTGGGGGGGGACGATGAGAACCCGTCCTCGGTGGCCGGTGGAGAGACTTCGACAGTGGCCGGGGAAGTGGAGATGTTCCAGGCAGAAGGGTACCCGGACCGGGTTGAGCGCCACCTGACCAGCACGCTCCCCGACGCGACCTCGGCGTATGCCCCCACGATGGAGTCGCTGCTTCTGAACAATGGCTATGCCGCGAACATCATAACCATCAGCGGCAGCCAGGCGTTGCGCCCGAGCCAGACGGGGGGGCCGGGCTACCGCATCACGTGGGTGCGCGACCTGGACTACGCGGCCAGCGGCTACAGCGCCATCCTGGGCGATATGAGCGTGTTTCGGCAAAACATGGCGCTCTTTCTCCAGCATGTGACCGAGGAGGGGGTCGTGCCGGAAGCCGTGACCCCGGACGGGCCAGTCTATGGGGATGCGTGGGATAGTATGCCGAACCTGGTTCACGCGGCCTATGCCTACGTAGCCAAGACGGGCGACCGCGAATTTTACCTCGCACAGCGCGAGACCCTGCAACGCGTGGGGATGTGGATTGTTCGTCTGGACAGCGATGGCAACCACCTGCCCGACCGCGGCGACGTCTTTCCCTATGGCTACTACAACTCGATTAACAACAACGTCATGCATACCTATGCGCTGGCGAAGTTCTACGCGACCTACCGCGACCTTGCCGAACTGGAGCAACTGGTCGGATATGACGGGAGCGAATGGGCCGAGCGGGCAACCCAGATGCGCCGGGCGTTTCACCGCCCCTTCGAAGATGGCGGCTACTGGCTTGATGGTCTGGCCTGGCCCATTGCCTGGCGCGAGCCGGGCGAAGCCCCTGTCGAGGTGCTGGAGACCTTCGGGGTCTTCGAAGCCCTGCGGAGCGGCCTGATTGCCCCTTCCGACGGGGAGCACTACGAGGTGATGACCCGCGCCCTCCAGGAGCGGTTGCCCGAGATGCTCGATACACCCTCGCCCATGCGCCTGGCTCTGGGGGGCTATCCCGAAGGGGTGCTGCGAACGAATGTCGAGGTTCCCCGCTGGAAACTCGATGCCAGTGCCCCCTGGATTGTAGGGTTGGCGGCCCCGGCCTATGCTCGTGCCGGCTACCCCGAGTCCGCCAGTTTGCTGATGCAGCGGTATATGGAGATGGCGCGGGCGAACGATGGGAAGGTGCTGCAACTGGTGGCCGGCGAGCATGCCCACTTCGGGCCGGGGGAGGATGCGCCGCGCGGTCTGACGTGGGACAGCGCGGCCTGGTTTATGGCGGTGTACGGCGGACACTACGGCCTCACGATGACGCCGCTGGCGCTGGTGGTAGAGCCGCACCCCTTTATGCCGCAGCCAGGCGATGGCATCACAAACCTGACCTACCAGGGCGCAACCATGCAGCTTGCACTTGATGCGACAGCCCAGACCTATCGGCTCCAGACCGATGCGCCCGTCGTGACCACGCTCCGCCCGATGGGGACAGCCCGCGCTATCCAGGTCAACGGGGGGATGGCCCGGGAGGAGATCACGATGGTGCTTCAGCCCGGGACCGAGTATGTGGTGGTCAGCGTGGAGGAGCCAGCAACCCCGCCAGAACCGCCAGAACCGCCAGAACCAACCATACCACCAGGACCAGCCAATGGGGAAGAGCCTGGGGAAGAGCCTGGGGAAGAGCCTGGGGAAGAGGATGAGCAGGGACAAACCGACGAAACCAGCGAAACCAGCGAACCATGAACCGCGCCAGAAAGGTCGGCAGGTTGCCGCTGCTCCCACGCGCCAGCACCCCGCGGTGATTGGCGGGGTGGTCGTGACCATTCTGGTCCTGCTGGCAGCGGTGGGAGGGTGGATGGTCTGGGCGTCCCCGCTGGCGCGACCCGCCGCCCCGGAAGCACCCGCCGCCGCTGCCGTCACATCTACGCCCACCCCTGTGCCCACCCCTACCCCCTGGCGGCCCACGCCGCCGCTGACCGCGGTGGTGGTTGACCAGCTTGGTCTGGACTTCCCCAACCCCGACTTTGTGGCAGAGGCCACCAACTTGCTGGAGCAGGCAGGCTATGGGGTGACGTACGTTCCGTATGACCAGGTTACGATTGATTTCTTTCGTTCCCTGCCCGCGAAGGGGTATGACCTGGTGCTGCTGCGGGCCCATTCCAGCGCCCGGGTCAGCGACGCTTCTGGCGAGGTCATCCAGGACTACGTCTTTCTTTCGACGGGGGAACCGTTCGATGACACCCGCCACCGCGAGGAGCTTCGCACCCGCCGGGTGGGGGGGTTCAAGCCCGACACCGGCAGTGAACTGGTATTTGTCGCGACGATGGACTTTTTTCGCCATAGCAGCGTTGGGAATTTCGAGCATGCGCTGGTGGTCATGATGGGGTGTGACGGGATGCATTCCCCCGCGCTGGCCCGGGCGCTGCTCGACCGGGGAGCCGCCCACGTAGTCGGGTGGAACGCTTCGGTGTCGTCCACCCACACTGACCGGGCAACGCTGCACCTGCTGCGTGCGTTCCTGACCGACGGGCGGTCGGTTCTGGAGGCGCTTGAGGAGACCCGCACGGTGGTCGGTCCCGACCCGCACCACGGGTCAGAACTGGTCCTGATGAGTGCTTCGCCCGATTGAGCACCATGATTATGATGACGAGGAGGGGAACGTATGGCCAGAAAACAAAAGCAGCCGAAGAAGCCCGCGACGGAAAGTCCCACCCCCCGCTCCGCCGAATTTGTGCTTGACCAGGACGGTCAGCCAGTGGCCGTACAGGTCAACCTGGAGAACTGGCAAACGATGCTGGAGCGACTGGAAGACCTGGAAGACCTGGAGTTGATGGAGGATCTGCTGCCCACCCTGCACACGCCCCCGCGGGAGGCGGGGGCGCTCCGCTGGAAGAACGTTCGGGCGCGGGAGGTGAACTGGGAGAACCAGACGGAAAGAGGGGATGATGAGAGCATTCGGCAGGCCATCGACGCGCTGGCCCGGGAACACCGCCCGGCTCAGAGCCGTCTTCTGGACCTGCGCGGGATGGAGGGGCCGCCGGGGGTGGAAATCCGACGGCTGCGCGTGGGGCAGTCCCGTGTGATATACGCGCTCCACGAGGCTGAAAACTGGATACAGGTGCTCAAGATACGCCACCGCCCGCCCTACGACCAGCAGGACCTTGCGGCGATGAGCGCAGCGGTGGGGTGAGTTCCCCATCGCTCCCCCCTCACAACAACGGCCCCTCCTCCGCCGGGGTCAGAACGGGGTACGGCACCGGTTCGGGGGTGCTGGTTGGAGTAGGAGACCCCGGCGTCGGGGGCGGCAGCAGGGTCGGGTAGAGGGGCAGGGGCGTGGCTGGCTCCGGGTAGGGGGGGTCTGGCTCAATCGTCGCGGGTGTGGTCACCCGGGTCGTCTCCTGGGGTGCTGGCACCGTCCCGATGGGGTACGGCTCGGTGGTTGCGGTCCCTGACGTCCCGGTCGGGGGGGGAAAACTGAGCGCGGTGAAGGTGCGGGCAACCTGCGTTTCCCTGAGCGTCACCCTCGTCTCCCGCCTGGAGACGGTTGTTTCGCGCACCGCAAAGCGTCGGGCAGTAGCCGTGAAAGCGGTACCCGGCAGGGTCGGCGTGGGGTTGGGAGTGCGCGTCGGGGGAGGGTAGGCCCGGCTGGTGGGCACAGGCATCGGCGGCGGATAGGTCGTAATCCCCTGCTCCGCAATATCGGTCTCCTGAAGCGTCACCTCGCGTCCCCACTCTTCC
Source organism: Chloroflexaceae bacterium (assembly GCA_034437495.1). Classification (GTDB taxonomy): domain Bacteria; phylum Chloroflexota; class Chloroflexia; order Chloroflexales; family Chloroflexaceae; genus JAAUSY01. Next base: position 5,610 of record DAOTUF010000653.1, read on the forward strand.
TGCACCGCGGTCGCGGTCTGGATGACCCTTCCCAGGCTTTGCTCGGTTTGTTCCGCGGCCATCACCGTTCTTTCAAGCGCCTCCAGGGTTGCTTGTTGCGGTCCCCCAGTTGGTACCCCCTGGGGTGGTCCGGTCATCGTCTCAATCATCTCCTGGGCCGACATGCGGTAGGTGCTGGCGATACCCGCCTCCCGCGTCGCCTGCTCCACCTCTATGGCCGAAGCCGTAGCCCGCTTCTGCCAGTTTATCAGCGCTGCCCGGGCTTCATCGGCGCGGTTCCTCTCCTGAGCAGCAACCACGAAGGCGGTCAGCGCCAGGATAGAGACCGCCACGGCGACCATCGCCAACCCCTCGATAATCCGGTTTTTGCGGCGCTCTCGTTCGGCATAGACGCGGGCTTCCCGACTTTCCTGGAGAAACTCCCGCTCGGTGGAGGTAAGTTCGTCGCGGTGGGCTTCGGCCCACTGCTCAGCCTCGCGGAGCACCCGGTCGCGCAGGAGCAGGTCATTCGTTCGTCCGTGGGCGTCCCACATGGCCGACTGCCGTTGCAGCATACTCAGGTTGGCCTCGCGCCAGGCGGCATTGTTTTTGCAGAGTGGCTCAATGAGGCGGTCGTGGGCCAGTTCGAGCCACACCACCCCGCGCCGCTTCTCGGCCCGCACCAGGTGCGAACTGATGAGATGCTCAATGGCGCAGTTGTCCAGCCCGCTGCTCTGGTCCACCCCATGGACAATCTGGCCGCGAATGTGCTGCTCGGTAATCAACTGGTACTCAAACCAGTCACGGATGGCCCGCTCACTCACGCCCGTTTTGAGCGCCGCCCGGCTCACAGACGCATCATAATAATCAGCCAGGGCATTATCCACATTGCCCACCATCTCTAGCTCGATCTCGGTAATGGTGGTCGTCTCCGGCGGGAGCCGCTCCCACAGGTTGTAACACACCACCTGAAGCTGCACCGGCTCAATATAGGGACCGGGGAGGACCTGCACCGTCCCGTCTGCTCCCTGCACCCGCACCCGCCGCAGATCATCCACGAGCCTGGTCGCCGCAGCCTCGCTAAAATCCACCCCCACGGAGCGGGCTGGTTCCTGAATAGCCAGGTGTGCGGCAGCGATGCCAAGCAGGTCCAGGCGAAAACTCGTACTGAAGCGGGTAGGAATAGGGCGCATGTAGGGGTCGAGCGCCGCCGTATAATCCTCGCGCATGACAAACAACGCCCACCGGTTGCGGTCTTCCAGCGCCGCGCCCACCTGGGCAAAAAACTCCACTCTGGCCGGGCGGTCGGTCGGGTCAATGGTCAGAATCTCCTCAAACTGGTCGAAGATGAGCACCTGCTTGCGAGGGGGCGGTTCTTCGTGCTGATGATACGACTCACGCGCACCCGCCCGCCCGCTCCGGGCAAGCACGTGGTACGGTGGGTACCTTTCGAGATAGTCAGAAAAGCGCATCGTCGCCAGGTGCTCCGGGGAGGTTTGCTGCTCCGGGGGCAGGGGTTCTTCCAGCGAAAGCAGGAGACTGAAGAGGTAACGGTTTGAGAAAGGAGAGGGAGAGGCGGGAGCGGGAGCGGGAGCGGGAGAAGGCACAGACTGTTGCTGGCTCTGCGAAGGGCCGGAGTCGGGAGCACCAACCGTTGGCGGTGCGTCCACCGTGGACGGAGACGTGGACGTGGACGGTCGAACAGAGGTGGGGCCGGGCTGGTGGTCGGGAGTCGTCTGCCGCTCAGTCAGACCCACGCGCATCACGGGCATGATAAGAAAGCCCTCCTGCGCCAGTGCCGGTATCAGCGCTGACTGAACCAGGGATGTTTTGCCCGCTCCGGAGGGCGAATAGAGCAAGATAACACGTTCGGCAATCAGCAGGTTGAGCACCTGGCGTATCTCCTGGTTTCGCCCATAGAGCCTCTCGCCAGCGGTAAACGCTCGCGGCCCGACGTAGGGGTTGGGCCGCTTCCGGGTCGGGGGAGCCGGAGTTTCCCCAGAACCGGCGTCAGGGTGGGTGGTTTCCGTCATACAGCAGGCTCCCTTCCATCATCTCTCTATCTATCGGTTATCGGTAGCTATCAGCCTCTCGGACCATCGAGCCATCAGGATACGGGGCATATCGCCGGCCCTCCTATTCATGCCGCGTTTTGAGGAAAATGTCAAGGGCCGTCGGTTCCAGAAATCATCAGCGGCTCCAGAAAGAGCACATTCGGCCCGTCGTCGGGTGCGCCCGCGGGTGGGGGAACGCTCACCGTCAGGCGGCGGAAGTCATCCGGGCGGTAGAGACCCAGACCAATCCAGTAGCGCCCGGCGGCTTCTCCCTCGGCGGCAAACATGGGCTTGGCAATGGGAACAGGGTGCTTCCACAGCACAAAACCGTTTGGCAGCCACGTGCTGGTGGGACGGTCGGGGCCGCCCGGGGGCACGTCAATCTGCCCCACCTGCTCCCCCTCCTCGTTCAGCACATGTACAAAGAGCCGGTAATCTTCGGGCACGGGCGCACGGACCTGCCACTGCACCGTCAGCGAGAGGGTGCCCGTGCTGCGCAGCGCCGACGCATCGACCGCGTAGCTGTGAAGCTGAAGGGACGGCCCGAAGTTGACCCGCGGGGTGTGGGGCAGGGGTTGCACCACCTGGTAGACCCACGCATACTCCACGCCATGGATGGTCACGATGTGGATGGGCGGAGTGTGGGGGTAGAACTGGTCGAGGGGAGGGCGCGGGCCGCCTCCCTGCACGTGGCGGATGTACACCACAGCATAGCCCGTGCGGTCGGGCACCTCGTCTGCGGTGGTGCTCACGGCCTGCGCTCCGTGGCGCAGGTAGGGCTGCAAGATGGTACGCCACTGGGTCAGCGTCACCACCCCGCTGATGTCCGGCTGCTGGTTCAGGAACGCGGCTACCTGGTCGTACCCCTCGCCCCACCCGACCACAAAGGTCTGTGCGCCCCTCGGCGCTCCCCCAAGCACCTGGTTGAAATAGGCCACCTCGTAGGGGTGATACCACGCAGCATTGACCAGCGCCGCAGCGACCAGCAGCACCACCCCGCCATATCCCACTCCTGCTCTCATCCCCACCCGCTGCGTGAAGCGCATGACCCCTCGGGTCAACGGCCCTATCCCCCAGACCAACCCGACCGCCGCGAGGATATCGAGGGCAGGAAAGACCGGTACCAGGTAGCGGTAACTTCTTGGGAAAGACGCTCATCGCCACGACAAACAGGATGATGAACCCCACCATGGTTGCCAGGTTCCGGTCCCCGGCCTCC
>DAOTUF010000654.1:0-5938 GCA_034437495.1 Chloroflexaceae bacterium
CCGCCGTAAGGCGAAAAACCAGCCCAGGACGACGTTGTGGAATGGTTGGAGTAAAAGAAAAGAGGAGCGCGGTTTCCTCCACTGCCACTGAAGTGGCGTGGCTTCCACCGCGCAAGATTCGGTGAGGTACCAGAAGGAGGGGATAGTCCTATGGAAACCCGTTCGAAACCGGTCCGCCGCAGGTCTTCGTCCGCATCGTCTGCTTCCTCGTCGTCCTCCTCTCGCCGCACCGCCCGGAAACGCCGCCATCTCCACCTGATAGACCCGCGTGATGGTGCGGAGATTTTGCCCGACCGACGGGTCTACACGCTGGCTCCCGCGACGAAGTGGAAAGTCGAAGTGATGATGGATGAGCCGGAGCAGCCGGAATATGCCGCGTCATTTCGGATGGTTTCCGTCACCGATGAGTCGGGGGCAGAGCCAGAGCCAGAGGAAGAAGGGGCTGTGTTCACGCTGTCGCTTCAGGGAACCAACCTCTACCCGCTGCGGGTGCGGATATGGCCAAACAACGAAGTGGAGTATGAGTGCCACGTTCCGCTGACGCTGCGGGTCCATCCGCGCAAGAAGGTCATCCGTATCAGGTTGCTGGCTTCGGTGCGGAGTGTGGCCGAAGGGGTGGAAGTAACCTACAAGGGCGAGGAATAGGAAAGATACAATTATGAAGGGAAAACCTGCCCATCTTGCCGAGCCGGAAGGCCGTTCTTCCGATGTTGCCCGGGGAGTGGTCAGGTGGCTGATACGCGAGAGTGTGGGGGTGGTGTTTGTGGCGGCCACCCTCTTTCTTGCTGCGGGCCGCCTGGACTGGGGGATGGGGTGGGCGCTGGTTGGCCTCTATGGTATCTGGGTGGGGGCCAACGCGCTGCTGCTGATTCCTCGAAACCCCGAGCTACTGGCTGAACGGGCCGTGCGCCGGCGCGGAGACCACGCCTGGGATACGGTTCTTCTCGGCCTGTTTGGTTTGTCTACCCTGGCGAAGCTGGTGGTAGCCGGGCTAGACGAGCGCTTCGGGTGGACGCCACCGCTGCCGCCAGCGCTTCAGGGCGCAGCGCTGGTCGTGGTATTCCTGGGGTATGCCCTGACGACGTGGTCCATGGTCGCCAATGCGTTCTTTTCGACGGTCGTTCGCATTCAGCAGGAGCGGGGACACCAGGTGGCGACCGGGGGACCCTACCGGTATGTGCGCCATCCTGGGTACGTGGGAACGATGCTCTTTGAGCTTGCCACACCCCTCATGCTCGGGTCGCTGTGGGCGCTCATTCCGGGTGGGATGGTCGTTCCCCTGCTCACTATCCGCACGGCCCTGGAGGACCGGGCGCTGCAAGAGAACTTGAGCGGATACCGTGAGTATGCGGGTCGGGTGCGTTCTCGCCTTATCCCCGGGGTGTGGTAGCCCCGTCTCGCATTCCTACCCCCATCTCCACCCCCATTCTAATCGGAGACCAGCGCACTGGGAACCCACCCCTCTGTTTCCTCTCCGGCCCGGTCAGAAGCGCAGTCTTCCGCGGTGGCCGCCATACGAATGTGAAGCCACGAGCGTGAGCCGAGGTGCTGGACCTCAAGCAAGAGCACCTGGTCGTCCGGGCACACCTGGGCGATGGCAGTTTGCGGGGTCATCTGCGGCGCAGTGCGCAGGTAGCCGCGCTTTACGACCCTCCCGATTGAAGTATCGGGCGAAGTGGTTGGGGTAAGGGAAGGGGAGGGGGTAGGGGGGGGAGAAGAGAGGTCGCGGGTGCTGCCGCGAGAGACGAGAGCCTCCAGACTTTCGTCGGGCCAGGGGACGCGATAATCGGGGGTGGCGGCGTTCTGGGGAGCAAAGGAGGCGACGGAGGTAGTAGCTTCCCCCTGCCAGAGCCAGGCAGCCGCATCAACCCGCACCGTCCGCTGGTCATCGCTGGTCAGGTCACTGATTTCAATGGTGGGATTGTAGCGGGCCCCAAAGGCATAGGTCCCCAGGCTCGCCCAGGTGCCGGCGTGTGCGTGCTGGTCTATGGTCATGGTGCTGATGCCGTGGTCATGGGTGATGAAGTAGCGGGCCGAGCGGGTTGCTTCGGTATCGCCGCAGGGTGGGATGTAGACACGGACTTCGTAGGTGCCGGTGTCGAGGATGGTAGGCACCCACGAAGCTCGACTTCGGCTCTGCTGGACGGTGCTGGTCGAAACCGCAACCACGTGCTCGTCGTTCACCCCGCACGAAGCCAGCGACCAGGTGTCCTGGTTGGCATTGAAGCCAGGGTCGCTGTTGTCCACCACCATGGCGTTTTGCGGGAGGGGCAGGTCTGCTGGTGAGGCGGAGGCCGGGTCGGGTGCTGCTTCAGAGGCCGGCGGAGCCGGAGGGGGAGCCTCGACCGGGGGGGCTGGAGCCGCTTCATCTGCCTGGTCGAGCCTGCCCAGGGCTGCGGGGGGCATAGCCACGCCCGGCTGCCAGGTGGGGGGGAGAAAGCCCGGACCTGCGCCCCAGAACAGGGGGGAGGAGAAGGAACCAGGCTGCCCCCCTTCCCAGGAGCGCCACCCGCGGACCCATGACTCTGCCTGGGCAATGTAGAGGGCCGTGTTATTTTCGAAGGCCGGCGCGTAGATGGGAAGGACGCTGCGAAAGGTGCGGTTTCCTGCGTCAATGTATCGACCACTGTGGAGCAGCAAGCGAATCCAGGCATTCAGGCCGTGGAGATAGTTAGCGTAGGTTGCGAAGCGGTAGTGGTAGGGGCCGTCGCAGGTGCTCCCGTCCCACCGATTACAGACGATGTTGTGAAGATTATACTGGGGGGCGCGGCCGGGGCCGGTCGCACCGAATTCGGTTTCTTTGGCGGCAAAGGCCATTTCGATGGCGGGGTCAATACCGGCGTCTACCAGGAGTTGGTACATCTGAGGGGCATAGGGGCAGGCCGCGCTGACCCGACCATGCCGCGGCTGGCAGTAGACCCGCTGGTAGGTTTCCAGGCTGACGGTGGGGGGGCTGAGAAAATCAAATTCGCCCGCGCTCCTCTGGGCCAGGGGCCGGGGCCAGGTCTCTCCCCCCGGTGGCTGGACTCGCGAAGGGGCGCGGGTGGCCGGGAGCGGGGCCGCACCCACAACGCTGGAGGATTTTTTGAGGTTCCAGGCTGCGGGTAAGGACACGATGCCCACAACCCCCAGAGTGAACAGGAACAGTCCTACCGTCAGGCGGCGGATAGCTGGTGACAGTTTCATGATCCCCTCGCCAGATACGCTCCTATGGGAGTATACCACAGCTTTCCCATTGTCTGGTACCAGCAGGTGGCGGGTCGACGGGTCACGCGGGAGTGGTCGATACGGTCATGATTGTGACCGCGAAAACAGGGGTTCAACGATATTGTACCATGAAGAGAGAAGAGAAGGGGGAATATAACCACTCCTGCCCCCCAGAGACCCGCAAGCCCCCCGCCGGGGAAGATGTCTCCCCCGTCGAGAGGCTCGGACCTCCGACCAACCAGCAAGCAGCGTGCTTATGATGAAGATGAAGAGGAGGTGACGGCTTCGTCCTGCCGCTCCTCCGTCTCACCCGTCGCAGCGGCACGGCGATGGCCGGGCTTACTGATGTAGTGACGCACCTGGCTCACCAGGATATCGCGGGTCATCTTGAGCTGAGTTTTCCAGGGAGCCGGAGCCATCTTCTTATGCATATAGCTGTCGAAGGTGAGTCGCTGGACCTCCGGGCTTCCGCACATATCGGTAAACACTTCCATCTGGCGCTCGTTGCGATACCCCCATACCTCCAGGTAGCGCAGCAGGGTGTACATACTCTTGTACTTCTTCCACCAGCGCTGCTCATAGGTGCGCAAATGCTGCGCGGTGGGCGCGTCCAGATGTTCCGCCAATACCTGGGCCGCCATTTCCCCGCTCTTCATCGCCCAGTAGATCCCCTCACCCGAGGTGCGGGCCACCAACCCCGCCGCATCGCCCACCAGGAGCGCCCGGTCAAAGGCCATATGCGCATAGGGCGTCATGGGGAGCACGTGCGCCTCACGAGACACCACCTTCCCCCCTTCCAGCGCACTCCCAAGGCGCACCTTCAGGTTTTCCAGGAAGCGCCGGGCGGACCGGGCATAGGTGCGCCCGATACCGACCCCGACCGTCACATGGTCATCCTTGGGAAACACCCACCCGTAGAAATCCGGGCTGACATCGCGTCCCAGATACAGGTCGGCGGTCTCTTCCCATCGCGCCATCTGTGCTGGCGGCAGGGCGATACGCTCCTGGAGGGCTACCGAGTCCAGTTGAGGTTGCAGGCCCAGAAACTTTGCCGTGGTCGAATAGGCTCCGTCGGCTCCGATGACGGCATCTGCGTGAAGCATCCGCTCATCTCCCTGGCGGTCCCGATAGGTTGCCTCAACCCCCTCGTCCGTCACATAGAGACGCAGCAATGAGCCATGCAGCAGGGTCGCGCCGCGCTCCTGGGCCCGCTCCCGCAGGAAGCCATCGAAGACTTCACGACGCACCATGGCCACATAATCGTGGTCGGTTGGCGTGGTCCCCACGACGGGGAAACGGACCTGGCGGTCTGACGGGGAAACGACCAGGCAGTTCTGCACCTTGCGATCTATCAGGTGGGGCGGCAGGTCGAACTCCCGAAAGGCGGCGGGAGGGACGGCCCCTCCACATGGCTTGGCGCGGTGCAATTCGCGCTCCACCATCACCGTCTCGATGCCGGCAGCCCGCAGCGTGATAGCTGCGATTGTGCCGCCAACCGACGCCCCAACAACCAGTACCCGTTGTGTCATAATTATGCTCCTAGAGCGCCAGACCAAGCGCCGATATGAACATCCCCCAGATAGAAAGCTGAATGGCGGTGAGATTGAAATAGACCGCGTTTTGGGCCGGGTCCTGGAGGAAGCGACGGAAGGGGAGGACCTGAGCCAGCAGGAGCAGCAAAACGACCATGGCTGCCACAGGGTTGCCCCACCAGAACATCAGCGCGATCACTATCACCTGGGCGAGGGACATCTTGAGCACCACCAGCCAGGCGGCAATGTGCTTTCCATACATCACGGGGATGCTCTTGATGCCCATCTGAGCATCTCCCACCATACTCTTGAAATCGTTGACCGTCATAATCCCGTGGGCACTCACGGAATAGAGGATGGCCAGAGTCACGCTCTTCCAGAGATTGGAACTCTCCCAGAAGAGCGGGGCCGTCAGGGCGGCGTGCCCGGCGACCCACGCCAGGCCCTCATAGGAAAAGGCAACCAGTGCATTGCCAACCCACCCGTTGCGCTTGGCGCGGAACGGCTTCAGGCTGTACGAAATGGCAAAGATCAGGCCGATGCCAACAAAGAGGGCCACCTCTCGTCCGAGCACGAGGGCAATGGACGACCCGGCGACGGTCAGCAGCAGGGCCATGATCTGGACGTGGCGCAGCGACACCAGTCCGGACGGGACCGGGCGGTGGGGTTCGTTGATTGCATCCACTTCCCGGTCACAATAGTTATTGACCACCTGGGACAGACCACACAGAATGGGTCCCGCCATCATCATTCCAAGAGCAACCCGACCGAGAGATCCCAGGGACCACTCCCACGCCCCACTTGCCACCGCTCCACACAAAAAGGCCCATGCGGGTGCAAGCCAGGTCACGGGGTTCATCAGCGCCAGCGAATGGTCTATGAGGGACCGGATACCTTCCTTCTCCTTTGCTGAAGATCCTGCTGAAGATCCTGAAGATCTTGATTGCGCGGTCTGAGGGGTGGATACCTCAGACCGCGCAACGGGTTGCCCTTCCTGGGGCTTACTCACACTCAACCCTTTCCCTTCATCCAACTTTCTGGATTACATGCCTCGCAGATTGGTCGGCATCGTGGTTTCCGTCGCCTCGCTCTCGTTGATCACCGCCCGCGGGATGCTCTGGCGTCCGTGGCAGGTGGCGCAACCAGGCATATTATACCACTCGCCATCAATCTCGCGGTAGTGGCGGCGCCCGGCCCGG
>DAOTUF010000655.1:0-6167 GCA_034437495.1 Chloroflexaceae bacterium
GTTCGTCGGCGTCGGCGTGTCCGTGGGCGTGTTTGTGTTCGTCGGCGTCGGCGTGTCCGTGGGCGTGTTTGTGTTCGTCGGCGTCGGCGTGTCCGTGGGCGTCGGCGTCGGCGTATGGGTCGGGGTTGCCGTGGAAGATGGGGAAGGTCCGGACACCCTGGGATGTGCATCAGCAATATGCCTGAAAGGGTCAGAGATGTCGTGCCTGCTCAGTGGCACGAAGGGGGTGGGGGTAACGGTGGTGGTCCCATCATAGAATATGACCGCCGGTGGGTGTTGATTGGGGTTCGTATCGGTTGCCACCAGCCAGTTATTGATATATGGCGTCAGCAGTATCAGGATTGACAGCACCACGAGAAATGATGTGACGCTCCGTTGTACGCCCACACTTCCCGTCTCTTCTGCCCGTTCACTATCCATCCAGTGCATGGATTATCCCCCTCTCGCTCTGCGCTTCACCTTTTCCCCTACCCCCTACCCCCTACCGTTCGGATTTCCCCCCAACCCCTGCCTCTTCTACGACCTGGACCCGGGGAATGGGGATAATGAACCGGCCTCCCTTCTGAAGGTAGGGGGCCTGCTGGCGCATAATTTCCTCGGCAAAGTTCCAGGCCAGCAGCAAGACGTAGTCCGGCATGTCTTCTTGCAGCCGTTCGACAGGGACGATGGGGAGCCGGTTTCCGCCCATATAGCGCCCATGCTTAAACGAGTTCAGGTCGGCAACATAGGTGAGCAGGTGCGTATCTATGTTGCAATAGCTGAGTAGGGTCGTTGCTTTGGCCGCGGCACCGTAGCCCACAATCTGCCTTCCTTCGCGCTTCACCCCGTGCAGCAGATGGCACAGGCTCTCGCGCAGGTGCTCCACCTGCCGGGCAAAGTCACGGTAATAGCCCATCTGGTCCATGCGCTGGTCGTGTTCCATCTGCAACAGGCGACGCACCGTTTCGCCCACCCGCTCACGCGGTTGCACCACCAGGCGCAGCGACCCGCCATGCACCTTCGTGCGCTGGACTTCGTTCAGGAAGAGGTGGTGCCGTCTGAACAACCGGTCTAGCGCGGTCACTGAGAAATAGCAGAGGTGCTGATGGTAGATAGTGTCGAATTCGCACTGTTCGATCAGGTCTGCGAGATAGGGCACCTCGATGACCGCCGCACCGGTTTCCTTCAGCAGAATGCGGATGCCTTCGACAAAACCGTTCAGGTCGGGCACATGCGCCAGGACATTGTTTGCCAGAAAGATATCAGCACGGTAGCCTTCATCGCGCAGTTGACTGGCGAGATGGTGTGAGAAGAAGGTGTGACGGGTGGGGATACCTGCCTTTCGCGCGGCCTCAACAGGGTTGCGGGCCGGGTCAATGCCAAGCACCGCAATCCCCCGCTCGACAAAGTTTCTGAGCATGTAGCCATCATTGCTGGCAGCTTCGATGACCATACTGTCGCGCCCGAGCGCGTAGGTTTCGATGATTGAACGGGCACTCGCGGCAAAGTGCTCCGTCAGGCTTCTGGAAACCGACGAGAAGTAGGGGTAGTCGCCCCCAAACAGCACTTCAGGCAATACGGTTTCGCGCAGCTGCACCAACCCGCAGTCCGGGCAGAAGGCCAGGGTCAGCGGCACCACGATATCGGTCTGGGACCTCTGCGCTTCGCTGACTAGACCATCAGCCAGGGGGGTTTCCCCGAAGGAGATGATGGTGTTGAGCTGTTCCGACCTGCACGAGCGGCACACCTGCTCTGTGATATAGACCATGGTCCACCTATGCTTTCCTGTTACTCTCAGACCGGGGGGACCATCGCAAATCGCTGCGTAGGCGTCCCTGGCTGAGAAGCTGCTTGAGATGAGCAACGCGCTGGTAGCGGGGGCCCTCAAATTCCTCCCTCGTGAGACCGGCCCGCTGGTAGGCTTCGTAGAGTTCTTCGGCCCCCCGACGGGCATTCCATTGAGGCTTGAAGGTGGGGATTGCTTCCTGGATGAGGCTGCAATTCACCCGATAGTTGCGCGTGTCCTTCCCCACGTTGAATTTGCGCTTCTCCGGGTCGTCGGCGTCTACGGCATATTCAACGCGGCTCTGGGGGATGACCTCGCACACGATTTCGGCAAGCTGGCGAATCTGGTAGTTGTCTTCGTTGCGTCCCACATTGAAGGCGCGGGTATGCACCACCTCCCGCGGCGCGTGCAGCACGGCGATGAAAGCTCGCGCGATATCTTCGATGTGGACCACAGGCCGCCAGGGGGTGCCATCACTCTTGATTAGCACCCGTCCGGTGGTGTAGGCCCAGGCCGCCAGGTTGTTGAGCACCAGGTCAAACCGCAGGCGCGGCGAGACACCGAAGGCGGTGGCATTGCGCAGGAACGTCGGGCTAAACGAGGCGTCAGCCAGCCTGGTGATATCTTGCTCAACCAGCACCTTCGAGCGACCGTAGGGCGTCACCGGGTTGAAGGTGGCCGTTTCATCCAACAATTCATCGCCAGCAGCGCCGTAGTTGCTGCACGAGGAGGCGAAGATATAGCGCGACACGCCCACCTCTCTGGCGACGGCGGCCAGGCGCACCGATGCGCGGTGGTTGATTTCATAGGTGAGTTCGGGGTTCAGGTTGCCGAGCGGGTCATTCGAGAGTCCCGCCAGATGCATAATCGCGTCGAAACCTTCTACGTCGGCAAGTTCCACATCACGGATGTCTTTTCGGATGGATGGAACGTCCGTCCGCAGGGGGCTGAAGGTTGCCCCTGCAAAGAGGTCGCTGTCCAGACCGACAACTTTGTGACCCTGTTCAATCAGCATTGGAACCAGCACCGTCCCGATGTATCCCTGATGACCGGTAACAAGAACACGCATAGTCTTTACTCCCATACTTTCCAGGGCGGATTACCAGATTGCCAGATGGTTTCCAACGTTCGCTTGTCGTGCAGAGTGTCCATACAGCGCCAGAACCCTTCGTGACGAAAGGCCATAAGCTCTCCGCTTTCGGCAAGGCGGGCCATCGAAACATGCTCCCACGAGGTATCGTCATCATCAATGTAATCAAAGACCCCTGGTTCGAGCACAAAGAATGCCCCGTTGATCAGCCCTTCGTCAGTCTGGAGCTTCTCCGAAAACCGGGTGACGACCGGGCCATCCAGCTCAAGGTAGCCGAAACGGGCAATCGGATGGACCGCGGTAAGGGTTGCCAGTTTGCCGTGCGAACGGTGAAATTCCAGCAGTTTGCGCAGGTCTACGTTGGAAACCCCATCGCTCCAGGTCAGCATAAACGTTTCGCGGCCAATATAGGGCGCGAGACGCTTGATACGTCCGCCGGTCTGGGTCTTCAGACCGGTATCTACCAGTTCGACCACCCAGTCGGGGCGGCGGGTTCCGTTCGCGGCGACTTCCACGTCCCCTGTCCGCATGTCGATGACCAGGTTGCCGCTCAGCGAGCGATATTCCAGCATATATTTCTTGATAACTTCCCCTTTGTAGCCCAGGGCAACCATAAAGTGGTCGAACCCGTAGTGCGAATAGTGCATCATAATATGCCAGAGGATTGGTCTTCCTCCAATTTCGACCATCCCTTTGGGCTTGGTCTCGGTTTCTTCTGCCAGGCGGGTTCCCGCTCCACCGGCAAGAATAGCGACGATCATTCCTTTTCCTTTCTGGCCGAAGCCCTATGCGAAACCTGCCTGAATACCGCCATGGCCAGAGAAACGGCCTGGTTTGTGGCAGGCCCGAAGCGGTTCCGGGGGTGCTGTCGCTCGGCGACAACCTCGTAGTAGATACGTTCGAGCCTGCTCCCACATCGGGACCAGGCATAGTCCTTTTCGACTTTGCCCCGTCCTGCCTGCCCCATAGCGCGGCGTTGGTCCGGCGGCAGTGAGCAGAGCATTCGGAGCTTTGCTGCCAGTTCATCCGCATCGCCAGGCGGTGTCAGGAACCCGTCTCGTCCGTTGGCCACAACCGTACGCACCCCCGGCAGCGCCGAAGCAATGACGGGAGTACCGCAGGCCAGCGACTCGACCAGGACCAGGCCAAACGCTTCACCTGCTGTGGTCGAGGGCAGGACCGTCACATCGGCCAGGCGGTAATAGTCGGCTAGTTCTGCATCGGGGACGAACCCGGCGAAGTGAACCCGGCTGGCTATCCCCAGGTTCCGGGCCTGCTGCTGATAGTCGGTGAGCCTATCGCCCTTGCCAACGACCAGCAGCACCGTGTCGGGCAGGTTGGCCCTATCCATCGCGTGCAGGAGCACGTCCACCCCTTTGAAGGAGTGGGCGCGGTCCAACACCCCCACAAACAGCACGACCCGCTGCCCGGCGAAGCGGGGGTCCTGCGCTAGGTGGCGGGCGGGTTGGCCCGGCTCAAAGCGCTCGATGTCTACGCCGTTGGGCAGTTCTACTGGCTGGATGAGTCCCCCGTCGATGAGGGGACCAGCAAGCTGCGAGGCGTGGGCGTAGTCCAGCGAGGTGAAACACACGCGGTCGGCCCGGGCCATCAGGGGGCGGCTCACCAGAATGTCTAGAGCACGGCTGACCAGCGCCGGAACACCCTTCAGTTTGACATCCTGGTGATGGGTGATGACGAGGGGTATCTTCTTGAGCCAGCGAAGCAGGGCGACTGGTTCGGCTCCGCCATAGAATGGGAGATGCAAATGAACGATATCGAACGTGCGCAACCGGCCGGAGAGCGCAGGCAGCACGGGCGCATTGCCATAGCGCACGAGCGGTCGCAGGCGGTGGACCTGCACCCCATCTATCACTTCGCTGGCAGGGGTAGCGGGGATGCGGGGCGCAAAGATGTGCAGGTCATGCTTTCTTCGAGCAAGTTCCAGGGCATTGTGATAGGCGACGTTGCCGGTCCCAGTTCGCTGTGGCAAGAAGGTCGCCGTAACATGGGCTATTTTCACAGATGCTTCCCTTCAGGCGCGGAAGCGCCCCGCTTCAGCGGCTTCAGCCCACTGCCGAAGCCATACTCATCCCCATCGGTTTGCTGCACGTTCGTGCCGCACATCTGGCGATTCCCGTTCCCTATGGCACGGATGGTGCGGGTGGTCGTTGGCCTTATGCATCTGTCACAGGTTCCTGCAAGCCCCGGGTCTTCAGGCCCGGGGCGTTGACGGTCGCGGCTTCAAGGTCCGGTGCAGGGATTCCTTCCACATCGTGAACCAGGGGTTGAACAAGCGGGATGCCAGGATGGAGGCCAGGCCAGTGCCGGTTTGCTCGAAGGAGATATGGGCACTGCACCCCAGGATGATGTCGTAGTCCTGCACCCGACGCAACGATTGAACGTGCTGGCGCTGCTGCATGATGGTGCGGAGGTTGCGCATGACCGAGGCATAGGCCCGCAGTTTGTTCATGATGCGCAGGTTGTCACGCGTGAGCACAAAGCCCCAGGTCACGATTTCTGCCAGCAGCAGGGCCGGAGCGAGCCACAGCAGGGTCCTCCATTGGAGGCTCTTCAGCAGCAGGCGGTAGCGCCCATGCTCTTGATAGTACGTTTTCCGCGGTCCGAAGCGCAGACGGTAGCTGTGGTATACCACCGAGGTGGGAACATAGAGGCACTGGTAGCCTGCAATCCGCGTGCGAAGGGAGAGGTCGGTGTCTTCCATGTAGAGGAAGAATGATTCGTCGAAGCCCCCCAGAGTATGGAAAAGTGTTTTCCGTACCACAAACGCTGCCCCTGAAACGGCGCTCACCTCGTCGGAGGTCTGGTAGGTGTCTGCGGGAAACCCCATTCCCCGACAGAGCGTCAGGCCAGTGTAGTGCATGTTGTTCCCACAGGTGTTGATGGTGTCGGGAGCGTCCATCAGGAGAATGCGCGGCGTTGCCAACCCGGCCTGGGGGGTGGCGTCAAGCGACGCGATGAGGGGGTCTAACCAGCCCGGCTCAACCGTGGTGTCCGGGTTGAGAAATGCAAGGTAGTCTCCCTGAGCGTGCTGAGCACCCAGGTTGTTCCCGCCACCGAACCCCAGATTGGTCTTGTTGCGGACAATCCGCACGCCCTGGAAGTCCTGGGCAATGGTCTCGATGCTTCCATCGGTCGAGGCATTATCCACTACTACCAGTTCGTCATCGGGGTGGGCCGCGTGCAACACGGATTCAACGCACTGCCGCAGCAGGTTTCCTCCGTTGTAATTCACAACGACAACGCTTACTCGCACGTGCGCCGGGGGGTCTTTGGCAGGGGTCCGTGATTGGG
>DAOTUF010000656.1:0-2586 GCA_034437495.1 Chloroflexaceae bacterium
ACGTAAAAGACGCTTGTGGACTGCGTGTAAGCCCTTCAAGTGAGAAGGCGATGCAGGTGGAAGCAGGAATTTTGGAAATGGACAAAGCGTACTTTCGAGTACATTTGAACACAAAGAAAGTAGCAGGAAAACAGGACGCATGAACTACGCGCTCGACCGCTTTGCTGCCGAGGTGAAGGAGGTCATCCGCGCCTCTGGCAACGTCCCGGAGGCGTTCATCGAGGTGCAGGTCCCCAAACCCTCCATCCCGGCGGACCTGTGCTTTCCCACTTTCCGCGCCGCGAAGGAGGTGGGGATGGATGCGCCGCGCCTGGCCCGGGAGCTTGCGGACGCGGCATCGCTGGCGCTCCCCCCCGACTCGCTCATCGGGGAGGTGAGCGCAGTCGGTCCCTTTCTGAACTTTGCCCTGCACCCGCAGCGCCTTGCCACCGCCGTGCTGGACGAGATACTTTGTGCCAGCGACCGCTATGGGCGGGATGACCGCGGAGCCGGAAAAACGATTGTGGTGGACTATTCCTCCCCCAACGTGGCCAAGCGGATGCATGTGGGGCACATCCGGAGCACCATCATCGGCCATTCGCTCATTCACATCTTCCGGGCGCTTGGCTACCGCGTCATCGGGGACAACCACCTGGGCGACTGGGGCAAGCAGTTTGGCATCATCATCGCCTCCATTGTGCAGGAAGGCAAGCCGCAGGCCGAGGGCGAGGAAGCCCTCGCGCACCTCGAAGAAAGCTATACCCGCTACAGCGAGGCCATGAAGACCAACCCCGACCTGGATGAGGAGGCGCGGCAGTGGTCGCTGCGGTTGGAGCAGGGCGATACCCAGGCCCGCGAGCTGTGGCAGTGGTGCGTGGAAACGACGCTCCAGGTCAACCAGCGCAGCTATGACCGCCTGGGGGTCTCCTTCGACCATGTGTATGGCGAGAGTTTCTACGAGGCGATGCTGCCGGAGATGATCCAGCAGGCGCTTGATAAGAAGGTGGCGCGGCGTGAGGAGGGGGGGGCCGTGGTGGTGGAGGGGTTGGGCGACAAACTGCCGACCTTCCTGCTCCAGCGCAGCGACGGCGGCACGCTCTACCTCACCCGCGACATCGCCACCATAGCCTTTCGGATGCGCGAGTTTCGCCCCGACAAAATCGTCTATGTGATTGGCGCTCCCCAGGAACTCCATCTCCGGCAGCTGTTTGCGCTGGCGCGGGCGATGGGCTATGCCGAGGACGTAGACCTGGTGCATGTGGCCTTCGGCACGGTGTTCGATGCAGCAGGGCAAGCGCTTTCGACCCGCCGCGGCAACATGGTCTACCTGGAAATGCTGCTGGACGAAGCCGTAGCCCGTGCCCGCGAGGTGGTAGAGCAGAAGCAGGCTGACCTGTCGGCAGAAGAGAAGGATCGGGTTGCGGAGATCGTCGGCATCGGAGCGGTCATTTACAACGACCTCTACCAGGACCCGCGGCGCAATATCACCCTTGACTGGGACCGCATGCTCTCCATTGAGGGGAACAGCGCGACCTATCTGCAATATTCCTATGCCCGCTGCCGCTCGATTATGCGCAAGGCCGAGCATGCGCTTGCAGTAGAACGGCTCCTGCCTCTCGACCCGGCGCTGCCCCCGCTGCTCGTTCACCCGACCGAGCAGCAGTTGCTCAAGCACCTGGCCCGTCTGCCCGCGGTGATACGCGAGGCCGGGGAGCGCTATGCTCCCTTTGTGATTGCCGAGTGGTGCTACACGACGGCGCGGGAGTTCGGGGTCTTCTTTGAGCAGTGCCCGGTGCTCAAGGCCGAGACTCCCCCCCTGCGCGAGGCGCGGTTTTTGCTGGTGACGGCAACGGCACAGGCGCTCAAGAACGGGCTTGCTCTGCTTGGTATCCAGGCTCCCGAACGGATGTAGCGAACTGGCAGGCTCGCAGGCAGATGACCAGACAAGCAAGCAAACAGGCAAACGAAATAAGGACCAGACACCTATGATGCTCAACCTTTCAACCATCCGGACGGTGTTACTTGACATGGACGGGGTGGTCTATCGGGGGAAGACCCCCCTGCCGGGCGTGCGCGAGATGATCGCCTTCTGCGAGCAGCAGGGCATCGCCTATGCCTGCATCACCAACAACTCGTCCAAAACTCCGCAGCAGTTTGAGCACAAGCTCGAAAAGATGGGCATCGCGCTGCCGCCTGAGCGGGTCATCTCGTCGGCGCAGGCGACCGGCCACTATGCACGGGACACCTATCCCCGGGGCACTCCGGCCTATGTCATCGGGATGGACGGGTTGCAGGAGGCGCTGTTTGGGGATGGCTTCTTTGTGCGGAGCGAGCGGGACCCGGCCCTCGTGGTGGTGGGGATAGATATGCAGGTGACGTACGAGGCGCTGAAGATGGGCTGTCTGGCGATACGGCGGGGGGCGCACTTCATCGCTTCCAACGGCGACCGCGCCTTCCCGTCGGAGGAGGGGTTGATGCCCGGGGCCGGGGCGCTGGTTGCGTTCGTGCAGACCGCGACCGATGTGGAACCGTTTGTCGTGGGCAAACCGCAGCCGACTATGTTCCAGGTGGCGATGGACGTGTGTGGCGGCAGCCCCGAAACCACGC
>DAOTUF010000657.1:0-3433 GCA_034437495.1 Chloroflexaceae bacterium
CGCGCCGACGAAGGCGATGAGGACGCCCGCCTGTGGGCGACCCACTTCATTGCGCTCGGTGACAAACTAGGAATACGAGTTGCAGAAATGAATGCTATCAGTGCCACTCCAACGGTTGCGTCGATGGTCCACGAAGTTCTTTCGCAGCAGCGCATTCCCCGCGCGACCTACCGCATCCAGTTCAGTCCGTCATTCTCGTTTCGAGATGCCTTGCACGTGGTTCCCTACCTGGAAGAGCTTGGTATCAGCCATTGCTATGCCTCGCCCATCTTCAAAGCCCGCGAAGGCAGCAGCCACGGCTACGATGTCTGCGACCCCGGCCAGATCAGCCCTACTCTGGGGGGTGAGGAAGATTTCGAGGCGCTCACGGCGGAGTTGCAGCGGCGCGGCATGAGCGTCCTGCTGGACATCGTGCCCAACCATATGGGCATCGGGGATGTGTGTAATGCCTGGTGGATGGATGTGCTCGAAAATGGTCCCAGTTCCGACTATGCCGCCTACTTCGACATCGAGTGGAAACCGGTCAAGCTCGAACTGGCCAACAAGGTGCTGCTCCCGACCCTGGGAGACCAGTATGGGCGCATCCTGGAACGGGGAGAACTGCGGCTCGTCTACGAGGCGGAGGAGGGAGCCTTCTTCCTGCACTACTACGAACATGTCTTTCCCATCGCGCCGGGCACCTACCGCCACATGCTCAACTACCAGCTTGAGACCCTGATGGAAACGCTCGGGCCAGAGCACGAGCACATGCAGGAGTTTCAGAGCATCCTGACCGCGCTCAGCTACCTCCCCCCCCCCACCGAAGATGACCCGCAGCGGTTGATTGAACGCAATCGGGAGAAAGAGGTCATCAAGCGGCGCATCGCATCGCTTTACCAGGACAGCCCCGAAGTGCGGGATGCCATCGACGCCGCGGTCCAGGCATTCAATGGGAACCTTGGCGACCCGCACAGCTTCGACCTGCTCGACACCCTGATCAATGCTCAGTCCTATCGGTTGGCCTTCTGGCGCGTGGCCGCCGAAGAGGTGAACTACCGCCGCTTCTTCGATATCAACGACCTGGCAGCCATTCGCACCGAAGACCCGGCGGTCTTCCAGGACACCCATCAACTCATCTTTCGCTTGCTGACGGAAGGAAAGGTGTCGGGCCTGCGCATTGACCATATCGACGGTCTCTTTGACCCGGAAGCCTACTTTCGCCAGCTTCAAGAAGACTACGTCTTCCACAAGGTGCGCGACCATCTCGCCAGGGTGCGCAAAGCCATGCCCGATGATGCGACCCTGAAGCAGCGCGTTGCTTCTCGGATTGCCGCGTGGGTGGCGGAGTATCACGGAGCGGGGCCGTCGCCGGTCGACTGGCCGCTCTATGTGGTGGCGGAGAAGATTCTCGGGGAAGACGAGTCGCTCCCGCGGAACTGGGCCGTCCACGGCACCGTCGGCTACGACTTCCTGACTGCGCTCAATACCCTGTTCGTCCCTTCCCAGAACCGCGAGGTCTTCGATACGATCTATCAGCAGTTCACGGGCAACACCATCCCCTTCCCCGAACTGGTCAACATGAACAAGAAGCGGATTATGCTCATCTCGATGGACAGCGAAATCTACGCCCTCAGCCACCAGCTTGAGCGCATCGCCGAGCGCAACCGGCGCTACCGCGACTTCACGCTGAACACGCTGACCTTTGCCATCCGCGAGGTGATAGCCTGTCTCTCGGTCTACCGCACCTACACGACGGATTCGGAGACGGTGCTGCCGCGTGACCGCCACTTCATCGAAACCGCCGTTGCCGAATCGATGCGGCGCAACCCGCGCACCCCCACGCCGGTCTTTGACTTCATCCGCGAAATCTTGCTGCTCGAAAAGCTCTCTGATTTCGGCCCGGACGATCAGCACCACCTCATCCAGTGGGTGCGCAAGTTTCAGCAGGTGACGGGGCCGGTGATGGCGAAGGGCGTTGAAGATACGGCGTTCTACGTCTACAACCGCCTGGTCTCGCTCAACGAGGTGGGGGGCCACCCGGAGGAGTTTGGACGGACGGTTGAGCAGTTTCACAAGCGCAACCAGGAGAACCAGCGCTCGTGGTCGCACACGCTCCTTTCGACCTCCACCCACGACACCAAGCGCAGCGAAGATGTCCGCGCCCGTATCAATGTGCTGTCGGAGCTGCCAGACAAATGGCGCGTGGCGCTTTCGCACTGGAGCACGCTGAACGCGGACAAAAAAGCGGTCGTTGACGGGAAGCCGGCCCCGGATGGCAACGATGAATATTTGCTCTACCAAACGCTGGTAGGAGCCTGGCCCTTCTGCCCGCGAGCCGCAGAAGATGCACGGCACCAGGGAGGAAATGGCGGGGGGGGGGCCGGGTCGACGGTGCTCCTCAATCCGTTCGCCGACCCGGAGCCGTGGGCAGACTTTCGGGAACGGGTTATTGCCTATATGAATAAGGCCACCAAAGAGGCCAAGGTCCACACGAGTTGGGTGAACGCAAACCAGGCGTATGATACTGCCGTGCGAGACTTCGTCATCCGCACGATGACCCCGGACGAACGGAGCGAGACGTTTCTCAAAGACCTGCGCGATTTTGTGGAAAAGGTGGCCTATTATGGTCGCTTCAACGCGCTCACCCAGACGTTGCTCAAACTCACCGCCCCCGGCGTGCCCGACATCTACCAGGGCACCGAACTCTGGGACCTGAGCCTGGTAGACCCCGACAACCGCCGACCGGTGGACTACACCCTCCGCCGCGACCTGCTGGACGACCTGAAACAACGCATCGCCCGCAACGGGGACACCCTCATTCCACTGACGCGGTATCTTCTTGACACCAGCCACACGGGACAGATCAAACTCTACCTGATCTCCCGGGTGCTCGGGTTCCGCCGCAACCATCCCAACCTGTTTGCCTCGGGCAGCTACCACCCCCTGGAGGCCGCCGCCGACCAGCACGACCATGTGTGTGCGTTTGCCCGCACGTTCGAGGAGGAAACCATGCTGGTCGTCGTGCCCCGCCTGATGGTGCAACTCACGGGTGATGTCGAGCGCCCCCCGATGGGAGAAGCTGTCTGGGGCAACACCTACCTCATCCTCCCAGAAGAAACCGTCGGGCAGCGCTACCGCCACCATCTGACGGGGGAGGTGCTGGCAGTGGAGCGATTCGGCGGCTCACCCGGGCTGCGCCTGGCAGAGATATGCCGCTCCTTTCCGGTGGCGGTGCTGGAGCGCCTGTGAAAAGGTCGCCCAACAATGATCCCTCGGTCATCCTGACCCGCACGAACGTCTTGCTCTTCGTGGTGGTGGTGCTGCTCGGGGCCCTTATCATTGCCCAGATGTGTGTGGTGACACTGCTCTTTGCCTCCCCCACGCTGCGAGAGCGCATCTATGGTCCTCCCCCCACCCGTCCTGCCCCGACCCGCACCACGGGGGAGGGGGACGG
>DAOTUF010000658.1:0-4538 GCA_034437495.1 Chloroflexaceae bacterium
GACTGGTGCCGCTCTACACCGGCTCGTTGAGCGAAGCAGGTGGCCCGGCGGACACCTATCTGAATCTGATGCGCTTCAACACGCGGGCGATGGTCGAGGCCCTGCGCGGCAGCGGTGAGTGAGCGCGAGGGGGGGAAGCTCAGGCCGTAATCTGGCGGCGCAGGAATCCCTTCACCACTGCCAGCACCCCGAAGGACACGATGAGCAGGATGACCGCCAGCGTCAGGGCGACGTTTAGTTCGATTTCAAACCCGATATAGATGGCCAGCGGCATGGTCTGGGTGCGGCCTGGGAAGTTGCCCGCAAAGATAATCGTTGCACCAAACTCGCCCAACGCCCGCGCCCAGGTCATCACCATCCCGCCGATGAGCGAGGGCCAGGCCAGCGGCACAATGATGTGCCGAAAGATGCGCCACCCCCCCGCCCCATCCAGGGCCGCGGCCTGTTCGAGGTCGCGCTCGACCGCAGCAAAGCCGGTCGTGGCCGTCTTCACATAGTAGGGAGCTGCTACAAACAACTGCGCCATCACCACGGCTGCCTGACTGAACGCGATATCCAGCCCCGCGCCGCTCAGGACGGGGCCGAGCAACCCACGCCGGCCAAAGGCCATCAGGAGCGCCACCCCCGCCACGGCAGGGGGCAGCACCATCGGCAGGTCAATCAGCGTATCAACGAGGATGCGCCCGGGGAAGCGGTGGCGGGCCAGCATATAGGCCAGCGGTGTGCCCAGGAGCAGCGCCAGCAAGGTGGTGATGCTCGTTGTCAGGATGCTCAACCCGATGGCCTGGACGACCGTGGTCGTTGCCAGGTGGCTCCCGAGCGTGTTCACCCCCGTGCGCAGCACCAGCGCCAGCAGCGGCAGGGTGATAAACAGCAGCAGGGGCAGCGCCAACAGCTTGAGCACGACAGCGGACCAGTGGCGGGTGAGGGGGGCCACCCGCTGGCTCAAGCGCTGGTTGAGTGGGGGGGGCCTTCGTTCATACAAAAGGCTCATAGCGTGTCTCCGGTTATCTCCAGACGAGCGGTGGTGGCTGGAACGTTTCGTTGGGCGAAGTATACCGCCGGCTTGGAAATTCCGCAATGATATCGGGTGACGGGCATAGCTCGACCAGGGTGCGGATCAGGACCTCCTCCGGAACGTCGCGGAGAAACGTTTCGGCATACCATTCGACAATCGGTGAGAGAGGACGCTTGCGCCGCGTCAGAAAGCAGGCGAGGTGGCGTTCCCAGAAGGTACGGCCCTGCTCCCTCGACTGCCGATACTTCCGTATCCAGCTCTGCGGAAGCCGCTCATACACACTGGTCCCATTTTCGGCGTGGTGTCCGTCGGAGCACTGCTCCTGGTAGCACGTAAAGCACATCGTCAGACCATTCGACAGGGTATGCATCCCCCCCTCCGGGGGGGGCACCAGCATCATAACCATCAGGTCTCGGGTTGACCCGCACTGAATACATTGAAAGGCGTCGCGCGTCTTGATGGCCCGGGCCCACGTCTCTTCACTCGCAAAGACATGCTCATGGTCTCCTTCCACCAGATCCACCAGTTTCGAAGACAGAATATCACGCGCCACGTCGGAAACCGAGCAATAGTTATCCTGCGCAGCCTTTCGCAATTTGCGAAGAACATCTTTCGGGATACGAAGCGTTAGCGTGTGCTCCTGCTTTTCCATGTATTACATCGCGCCACCATAGCATTGGATATGATTATTGCATCATGTGATATGGTTGGAGCGCAAATCCTGCAAAAAAGTGCTTGACAATGCAATATGGTGTCGGGTACAATCACATTCATACTATGGAAAGCCCCGAACAGTGCGTATCTTGATATGCCTGTTACCGCAAGAGAAAAGGAACATAGCTATGATGAATGCAAGAATTCGCCGGGAACTGATGGACCAGATGGTTCATGAATATGACATGCCCCTCGTCAAGGCGCTCATGACGACCATTTCTGAGCGAACGGGCATTTCGTGTTCGGAAGCCGCCGACGTCGTGATTGCTGCCTGGCAGCGGAGCAAAGAACACCACGTTGATTCCGATTGCTTCGACCACGTGACCGCCGCCGCTTCCGCTACCGCTTCCATCAACTAACCCGGCCCCGGCGCACCAGACCGGCGGTGTTACGGTCCCTTCTCTCATGGGCGAACCTTCAATCGGAGCAGGTTCGCCCCTCTCCTGTTCTCACCACCGCTCGTCCTCAATCCAGGCCAGCTTATAGGTGTGGCCATTGTGTTCCAGCCGCGCCACCGCAGGATGGAGAGAAAGACCCTCATGCTCGCCGATGCGCTGGTACACATGCAGGGGGTGTCCGGATGGCTGGATGCACAGATAGTCCCCCTGTTCGGTCACGTGCATCTGCTCCTCCGGCGGCCCACTTCCAAGGCTCTCATCGAAAAAGTGGTTGACAAAGTTCATGGGTTCCATCTCCTTTCATACCCGTGACGAAATAGACGAAATAATGGCTTCGGGGCGCAGGAGCCTGCGCCCGTCGACAGCGTCAAGAGAAGTGGTGGGACCGGACCGGGGGCGCAGCGTGCGGCCCCCGTCCGCCCAGGTCTCAGGTCTCAGGCTCAGGCTTTGACCATCTCACGCACCGTTTCTTGCCCGTGCCCGTTGCCGGCCCCGTTCGTCAGCGTACACCCTTCCAGGTCGCGCATATCCATAATGGTGTTGCTGACGACCGTCTTCTGGCTCAGGAAGGCGTTGACGATTTCTTCCACCAGGTACATCGCTCCCCGGTAGCCGACCATGGCCTTCCGGTGATAGCCGAAGCGGTCTTCGATGGGGAAGCCGACCCGGATGAGCGGGATGTTCTCGTCAGTGGCGATGAACTTGCCCTTGGAGTGGCCGATGAGGAAATCCACCGGCTCGGCCTTCACGCGCTTGTGGAGTTCGTGCAGGTCGGTCTTCATCATAAATTCCGTGTCCAGGTCAAGCTCCGCAGCCAGCTTCATCATATCTTCCGCCCACTGCTTCGAGTCGGTTGCTGTCACGACATAGCGCGGGCGCAAGCCAAGCTCGGCCGTGAAGCGCACCAACCCTTCGAGGATGTCCGGGTCGCCAAAGATCGCCACCTTCATATCCGTCACATACATGTGCGCGTCCACCATCGCGTCCAGCAGTCGGGCGCGGTCCATCTCGATGCGCTCGGGAACCTCCTTCCCCGTCACCTCGGTGACTTTGCTCAAGAACTGGTCGGTATTTTCCAGGCCAATCGGCATGGGCAGCACGTGCGACGGAACCCCATAGCGCCGGTCGTAGATACTGGCTGCCTTGCCGCCAACGTGCTTCTGGAGGGCAAACAGCGCCATCGAGTTGGAGGAGTCTTCAATCTCCTCAAGCGTCGTTCCCCCCTTCGGGAAGTGCGGCTTTTCCGAATAGAACCCGCCATCGAGCGTTTCCGAATAGTCGGTCAGGAAGATGGTCTCGACGCCCATCTCGCGCATCATGGATTTGAGTTCGCGGATATCGCCGGGGTTGACCCACCCGGGCATGATGTTGATCTTGTTGTTGGGCTTGCGCCCCCGCCGCACCAGCGACTTTGCCATCACCTCCAGAAAGTTGTCGAACCCCGTGATGTGCGTGCCCACGTATGAGGGGGTGTTCACATCAATAATCGGAATGTCGATTTCTGGAAAGTTCTCTTGAAACTCCCCGACGATAGCGGGGATATCGTCCCCAATGGTTTCCGAAAGGCAGGTCGTGCAGACCGTGATCATCGTCGGGTGGAACCGCTCATAGACATTCTTCAGGGCGATGAGCAGGTTTTCCTTGCCGCCATAGACCGCCGCGTTCTCGCTCAGTGAGGTGGTCGCGACCTCACAGGGTTCGCGGGTGTGGCGCGTAAGCTGGTGCCGCGGATAGGTGGCGCATCCTTGAGAGCCGTGGTTGATGGTCAGGGCCCCGTGGATGCCATAGGTCGCCAGCATCGCCCCGATGGGGGCACAGGTGCGGGTAGGGTTGATGGAGACCACGCGCTCCTGTCTGGTCACGGTTGCCTGTGATGGTGTGACAGTCATTGATGAAAACCTCCTCTACAATTCCTCATCCGTGCCGCTTCCGTTCCCACTCCCATTCCCGTTCCACCCGGGTACCGGGCGAGCCTTCTTCTGCGCCAGCTTCCAGACCGGCGCGTTGATGGCCCGGTCAATGTCGCGGGCAAAGTTGACCATCCCCGAAAAGCCAGCGTAGGGGCCGGTGTCGTAGGTGTGCCCGTTGACAAACGGGGTCCCGAGCTTGTAGGCAATGTAGCGCTCCTTGTTGCCCGATATGAACAGGTCGGGCTTGTAGGTGGCGAGCACCTCCTCAATCTCTGGCGCGTTGGGGTTGTCGAAAATGAGCGTGCCATCCCCCACGTTCTCGTAGATTTTGTCGTAGTCATCTTCGTGCCCGAAGGTCGTCGCCGCCGCAATAACATCCATCCCTAGCTCGCGCAAAAGCTGCGGCCAGTGCCAGGCGCGGGGGCCGCCCTGGTAGATGAAGACCTTCTTGCCCCCCAGACGGCTGCGGTAGTGCTCAATCTGGGGCATAATCTTTGC
>DAOTUF010000659.1:0-2610 GCA_034437495.1 Chloroflexaceae bacterium
CGAGCGGGCCTGGGGCTGGCAACGCACCCCAGGGTCTCGTGACCTCCCTATCGGTTGCTCCGAAGAGCGAACTGGTCAACATCGGCTTGCTCTTCACAAGCCACCCGCTTCAGCGGGTGGTCGTTGACCTCGTTTTTTCCTGGTAGCAGCGATAGAACCACGGATAGTCGGTGCCGTTCAGAAGATTATACCACAGGTACCCGGGGAGCTACGCCCACTCAAGATCAAGCGGGTGGCTACGGGTAGAGCCGGTAGAGCATCCGGGGGAAGGGTATCGTCTCCCGCACGTGGTGCGTGCCTGCAATCCAGGCAACGCAGCGTTCAATCCCCATCCCGAAGCCGCTGTGGGGGACGCTGCCGTAGCGCCGCAGGTCAAGGTACCATTCGTAGTCGGCAAGGTTCAGCCCGTGCGCCCGGATGCGCTGCTCCAGAAGTTCCGCGTCGTGGATACGCTGCGACCCACCGATAATCACGCCGTAGCCCTCGGGAGCCAGCAAATCGGCACACAGGGCTACCTCGGGGCGGGCCGGGTCTGGCTCCATATAGAACGCCTTCAGAGCACTCGGAAACCGCTCGACAAAAACGGGCCGGTCGAACTGCTGCGCAATGAGCGTTTCGTGGGGAGCGCCCAGGTCTTCCCCCCAGACCAGGGGCGTGCAGTGTTCGACTTCGTGGTGGCGCTCGGCAATGAGCGTGAGCGCGTCGTCGTAGGTGATGCGGGGGAAGGGCGGGGCAATGGCTTCCAGGACCGACCGGTCGCGTTCGAGGGTGTGCAGGTCTTCGGCACAGCGCTCCAGCACCCGCCGCACGATGGCGCTCACAAACTGCTCCTGCAAGGCCAGGTTGTCTTCGTGGGTAGCAAAGGCTACCTCCGGCTCAATCATCCAGAACTCCGTCAGGTGGCGGCGGGTCTTGCTCTTTTCGGCGCGGAAGGTGGGGCCAAAGCAGTAGACCTTGCCAAAGCTCATCAACCCCGCCTCCACATAGAGCTGCCCGGTCTGGGCCAGGTAAGCCCGGCCCAGGTCAAAATACTCCGTTGCAAAGAGATTGGTGGTGCCCTCTGCCGAAGTCGCGGTCAGGATGGGCGTGTCGAAGCGCACGAACCCCTGCGCATTGAGCCATTCCTGTGCGGCGGCTATCACCTCCGCCCGCACCCGCAGCAGTGCCCGCTGCTTCGAAGAGCGCACCCACAGGTGGCGATGCTCCATGAGAAACTCGGTTCCGTGCTCTTTGGGCGCAATGGGGTAGTTCTGGGCAATCTGGAGCACAGTGAGGTCCTGGACCTCAAGCTCGTAGCCGCCGGGGGCACGGCTGTCGGCGCGGACCATTCCCGTGAGGCGGCAGGATGATTCCTGGGTGAGGTGCTGGCCCGCAAGAAACGTCTCTTCGCTGACGTTCTTCTTGAAGATGACCCCCTGAATGTACCCGCTCCCATCGCGCAGCACGAGGAAGATGAGCTTTCCCTTCTCGGTCTTGTGGTGAACCCACCCCGCCAGCGTGACGGTCTGCCCTTCGTGGGCAGCGATAGTGGCAACGGTCGCGGTCGGTCCCTGCGACGGTGACGGTGATGGTGAGATGGACAACATGGTGCTTCCTCCTGTTTCGTAGACCGGATGCGGTCTATACTTCGGCCATGTGCGACCCCACGTAGGCAAGCGCCTGGTGGATGTCGCGGTGCAGGGAGATGCTGGCTTCCGCTCCCCCTATCTGCCGGATACGGTGGCCTATCCCGGAGCCTGCATCGGCCAGGACCATCTGGACTCCCAGGCGGTGAAGCACCTGGGCTACCACGGCGAGCTTTTCGCCCGCGTGTTCGTGCTCCGGGGCCGCGAGGGAAAGGTCGCTGAGGTCAACAATCACATAGTGAGCCTGGGGTTCGCCTGCCCGCTGCCAGACTTCTTTGACAATGGCAGGGAGGAGCGGAACGTCGGTGGTGCGCACGAATGACAGCAGCAGCGACCCCTCCCAGACGGGGACCGACAGGGCGGTCAGTCGGACGATAGTCCGAACTAACTCGCGCTGGTCCTGGAGCGCCTGGTAGAGCACCCGGTTCTGACGCTGCACCTCGCGCTGCGACTCAACCAGTTCGGAGGTCAGGGCCGCCATTTCGCGCTGCATCGTATTCACTTCTTCTGCCTGCACCTGCCCGACCAGAACCACCCGCCCCCCCTCCTCCTGATAGCCCCGCAAGGTCACGACGACGTAGTCCGGGGAAGGGCCAGCAAGCAGTTCCCACGGCGGAGTGGGGTATGCTGGTGTGGCCGCGCACGCCGCCTCAAAAAACTTCTCCCCCTTGTGCGTATTGTCGAACAGGAGACGGTCCAGGAAATGCTGACCCTCCTGGAAACCGGGGGGAGAGTGGGTGGCGGCGGGGTTGGCATAGAGAATAGTTCCGGCCCTATCACCGAATCTTGCGCGGTGGAAGCCACGCCACTTCAGTGGCAGTGGAGGAAACCGCGCTCCTCCTTTCTTTTACTCCAGCCATTCCACAACGTCGTCCTGGGCTGGTTTTTCGCCTTACGGCGGGAAAACCAGCAAACCCACTCGCCTTGCGGCGGTCACGTGAGCCTCGACCATGTTCAACCGGCTTGTCATGCTGGCAGCACGGGC
>DAOTUF010000660.1:0-2620 GCA_034437495.1 Chloroflexaceae bacterium
GCAGCCCGGTTGCGCTTACCCACGGTTAAAAAGGCCCCCTGGGGCGGGTGGACGCGAGATGGCTTCCTCCATCGTATCGGATTGGCGAGAGCAACCAGATCGCCGGTCCAGGCTACCAGTCCTGAACTGACCGTCCCCGGCAGTGGCTACGTCGGGACGTAAAACGCGCCTGTGGACTGCGTGTAAGACGTTCGCTCAAGAACGCTGTGCAGGATGAAGCAGGCATTTCGGAAGTGTATATAGCGTACTTTTGAGTACATTTGAACACCTAGAAAGTAGCAGTAACACCTATGAATCCACGTCAGCTTCAGCAGATGGCCCAGCAGATGCAGCGCCAGATGCAAAAGATTCAGGAAGAGCTTGGCAACACGAGTATCGAAGGAAGTGCCGGAGGGGGAGCGATTACCGTCACAATGAATGGGCACCGCGAAGTTCAGACCATCAAGATATCGCCCGACGTGGTGGACCCCGAAGATGTAGAGATGCTGCAAGACTTGCTGCTCGCAGCGGTGAACGATGCCACCCGCAAGGCGCAAGAACTGGCCGAAGAACGCATGGGGCCGCTCACGGGGGGCATGCAGATGCCCGGCCTGTTCTAGGTCCCCCAGGTGACGGTCAGGTCATGATGATAGGCAGCATAGTGGAATAGTGAAATGATGGAATAGTGAAATGATACAATAATGGCTCCAGAAACCCCATCCCAGAGCCTGGTGGTTCAACCGGTGGCCCGCC
This sequence comes from Chloroflexaceae bacterium, assembly GCA_034437495.1. Classification (GTDB taxonomy): domain Bacteria; phylum Chloroflexota; class Chloroflexia; order Chloroflexales; family Chloroflexaceae; genus JAAUSY01. Next base: position 733 of record DAOTUF010000660.1, read on the forward strand.
TGATCGAAGCATTCAGTCGGCTTCCGGGGATTGGTACGAAAACGGCCTCGCGATTAACGTTCTTTTTATTGCGAGCCAGAGAAGAACAGGCCCGGGACCTCGCCAACGCGATCATCCAGGTCAAAGAACAGGTCCGCCTCTGTTCGCGGTGCTTCAACATCACGGTCAACGAACTGTGCCCGATCTGTGTGAGTGCCAGCCGCGACCCCGGCATCATCTGTGTCGTAGAAGAGCCGCTCGACGTGCTCGCCATCGAGCGGACCGGGGCCTATCGGGGCCTCTACCATGTGCTCCACGGTCATCTTTCGCCGCTCGAAGGCATCTACCGTGAGCACCTGAAGATAGACGCCCTCCTTGCCAGGATTCAGCGCGAGCCAGTGGAGGAAATCATCCTGGCAACCAATCCCAATACGGAAGGCGAGGCAACCGCCTTCCTCATCCTGAAGGACGTAGCCCCCCTGGGCGTCCGCGTGACCCGGCTGGCCCGCGGGTTGCCCACGGGGGGAGACCTGGAATGGGCCGATGCCGATACGCTAGGATCGGCGCTGGAAGGTCGGCATGATCTCTAGATGGAAGGAACCACAACATCCCATGGGCTTGGCAGACATTTTGAGCGAGGTGGTGGACCAGGTGGATGGAGCCAGACTGGTCGGGGTCATCGGAACGGACGGTATCAGCATTGAAATGATGATGGACGAGGACTATGTGCCTCATGATTACCAGACAGCTGAGTTAGAATTGGCCTGGCTCGCTGCCACGGCCTCTATCGCCGCCAACCGCCTGGGAATCGGCAATGTGTATGACCTGACGCTCGAAACCGATGACCTCACCTATCTGTTTTCTCTGATTACCTACCACTACTATGCGGTTGTGGGCATCGTCCCTGACAGCGACCTGGGAGCCGCCCGGTCTGCTATCCACCAGATGGCGGACCGGTGCCGGGCCGAACTGTAGCGCGGCCCGGAAACATACCAGATGAGGTGAAGCGATGCATGACCCGACCACGATAGTGTTTCGACCGGTCCCACTCGACCGATACGCCGCACGAGTGACCAGCGGGGTGGCCTACCTGGGAGGGGTTCTGGTGCTGCCGCTGCTCTTTGCCGCCATCAGCGGGTTCCGCTGGCCCGGCCTGATGATCCCGACCGCGTTTGCCGCAGCGATTGCCCTGTTTTTGCTCCTGGCCTACGCCGGGCAACCCACAGCCTACCATATCGACGCCCACCACCTGGTCATTCGTCGGCGCTGGCTGCGGGCCGTGCGGGTCCCCCTGGGAGATATCACGGGGGTTTCCCTGGCCTCGATGCTGGCGAACGTACCGCGGTTGCGGCTCCGATTTGCCTTCAACCCCGGTATCTTTGGCTACCAGGGACCCTTCGACCTGGTCGACTACGGTCGGGTGTTCTTTCTGGCGACCAGCCGCGACCACCTGGTTGCCGTGTCCCGCCGCGCCGCCCCCACCCTCATTCTCAGCCCGGCCCGCTTTCAGCAGTTCATTGAAGTGCTGGACGAAGAACGGCGCAGCCCTCCCCCCCAGGCTCACACCAGCCCAGTCACCAGAGGCTCAGGCGGCCCAAAGGGGACTCCGAGCTAGCAGCCCCCACAATCCCCGCCGACGACCACATTTGTGGACGAAGGCCGGCGTATACTGAGTCTTACCCACGAGTTTGGAAGGATAGTGCCAGCGAGACGTTCCCCGTCCCTCTGCGCACGCAACAGAAGGGAACCAGGTGACTCAGACACAAACGGCCCCGGAGCCAGAAAACCGGCTGCGGATGCTCGAATGCTGGCTGCCGCTTGCTCAGGAGGTCAACGACCACCCGCTGAAGCGGGTGGCTTGCGGGAAGCCGTAAGCCGATGTTGACCAGTTCGCTCTTCGGAGCAGACG
>DAOTUF010000661.1:0-6384 GCA_034437495.1 Chloroflexaceae bacterium
AGGGTCGCGAGGAGGGTCGCGAGGAGGGTCGCGAGGAGGGTCGCGAGGAGGGTCGCGAGGAGGGTCGCGAGGAGGGTCGCGAGGAGGGTCGCGAGGAGGGTCGCGAGGAGGGTCGCGAGGAGGGTCGACTGACCGGGCGGCAGGAGACCATTGTGGATATCGTCCAGGCCCGTTTTCAGCCCACGGAGACTGAGATGCAGGAAATAAAGGCAGTGCTGGCCTCTGTCACGAGCGAGATGCGCCTGCGGGTGCTCCTGCTAGCAGGGTTGGAGGCTGACACCCTTGCCGCGTTTCGGGTTGCCCTGGGGAAGGAGGGATGAGGCTTCCGAAGGTGCTTCATTTCATTATCTGGGAGTGTCTTTCTGTTGGGCAAGGAAGGCAGCCCCCTTGCCAACGCGGGTATTGATAGGAATGCCCTGCTGACACAGGGGGCATTCGGTTGCCTCCCACGACCCCATTGAGATGTCCACCAGCGCCGCAAGCCGGGGCACCCCGAGCCTGACCGCGGTAACATCTCCCCGGTTGCAAAGCGCTCCCAGACCTACCACGTCCCCCCCCAATGCCCGTACCGCTTCAACCACGCCCCGGGCCGACCCGCCCGTGTTCAGGATATCTTCAACCACCAGCACGCGTTTGCCTGCCAGCAGCGCATCATACCCGCGGCGGAAGGTCCGTCGTTGGTTGTTCCCTTCGCCCTCCTCCTCGGCATAGACCGCCAGCACAGGAGTGCCCGTCATAGTTGACAGGTGGTGGGCTACCCACTGAGCCAGAATAACCCCGCCGATGGTGGGACCGGCCACGGCCTCAACCCGTTCATCGAGGAACCGGGCCGCGATGCAGGAACACAGGAAGCTCGTCTCGGCAGTGTGGGGATAGAGCGCGTCCTTGTTGATGTAGCTTCGGCCATGGCGTCCTGATGTATAGACAATATGGCTGTCCGTAAGGATAGCTCCTACCCGTTCCAGAATCGTCAGAATGTCGTTTTCGCTGCTCATATGGCGGCAATCTCCTTCACAATACGGTCTACCGCTGCGGCAGGCCCCCCCTCTTCGGGAGGAGCAGCGGTAACGGGTCGCCCGATCACGAGGTAGTCGGCTCCAGCTTTGCAGGCTTCAGCGGGGGTCATGGTGCGGCGCTGGTCTCCGGCGGTTGCCCAGGTGGGGCGCACGCCGGGCGTCACCACCAGCAAATGGGAGCCACAGGCCCGCTTGATGGGAGCCACTTCGTGCGGCGAAGCGACCACCCCATCCAGCCCGGCTTCGTGGGCGAGCCGGGCCAGACGCACCACATAGGAACCCAGTGTCCCTGGAATGCCGAGTTCCCCCGTAAGGGTATCCTGTCCCAGGCTCGTCAGCACCGTGACCCCCAGAAGCAGCGGGGGCGGGGTCTCCTGACGCGAGCGGAGGAGATACAGCGCCTCCACCGCGGCCCGGAGCATCGCACGGCCTCCGTCACAGTGCAGGGTGAGCATCCGCACTCCTCCCGTGGGCAAACTGGCAATAGCCCGGACCGCCCCGGCCACCGTGTTGGGAATATCTTTCAGCTTGAGATCCAGGAACACGCTGCCGCCTGCCCGACTGATCGCCTCGATGACCTGGGGAACCCCGGCCCCTGAGCAGAGTTCTAGCCCCACCTTGAAGCCGCCTACCTGCCCCTGCAACCCCTGCACCAGGGAAAGCGCCTCCGGCAGAGTGGGAACATCGAGCGCCACCAGGATACGGCGGCGGGCACGGTCCAGATTCTCCAGATAGTCTGGATGCATACTCATCACTCCTCGGGGTCGGGGGGGACCGGTCCTCCCCGCCGGGCAAGTTCATCCCGGAGGCGGGTCATTTCAGCCTCCAGGGACCGGCGGGCTTCGTCTGCTTCGTGCGCTCGCTGCTCGGCGGCAAGGCGGGCTTGCTCGTCTGCGTGAGATTTCCGCTCGGCGGCAAGGCGGGCTTTCCACTGCTCCGAGGGACGCAGCAACCGTTCCCCCGTTGCCGCATCTATCAGCACCAGATGACGACCGTGCTTCAACAACCGCAACCCCAGTTCCGTGCTCAGAAAGCTCCCATCGGCACCGGGCATGATGAGTTTGTATTCATCCCCCACCAACCGAAGGCCACACAACGGTGGACGCATGTATTCGCTGAGCGGGTCGAATAGGAAGTATTCGCGCACACCCAGGCGAGCATACAGGTGATACTTCTGGCGCTGGTCTTCTCTGGCGGTTTTCTTTGAACTGATTTCGAGCACGGTGCAGGGCACGCGCTGCTCAACCCACAGCTTGTAGGTTCGGCGCAGCCCTTTGTCCAACCCCTTCACGACGAACACATCCGGAGCAACCACCTTTTTGGGTTTCCCCTCTTCGTAGTACAGGAGCAAATTGCCAGAAACGTAGATGGACGGGTCATCCGCAAAGTAGTCCGTGAGCATCTGGATAAGGTCCATCATTTCCTGGCGATGAACATCGGTCTCAGCCATGGGTTTTCCGTCGCTTTCAGGATAGTCAACTTCAGAGCTGTCAACTTCAGGATAGTCAAGCAGGAGGGGGTATGTTTCTTCGGTTGTTGCTGCTGGTTTCATGTGAGGGTTTCCTTTCTCTCCCATTTGTCACCGCGTCTCTCCTTCTTGCACGCTCTGGAGCAGGATAGCCAGAATTTTACCGGGCTGGTTGATATAATATTCCATCTGGTCGATATGCACCACCTCCCGCTCCAATTTGAGGAATTTCCAGAGGTTGCCCGATGTGACACCTCCATACACGCTCATCAGGCCGATTCCGTGCCGCTCATTGAACAGGCGTGCCGCGACCATCGACGCAATACACTGTCCCAATCCGCCTACAATGTTCTCGCGCTTTGCCTCAACCAGCAGAGCCACTGGTGCCGTGATATAGAACTGCTCTGGCGACCGCGAGATGAGGAAATCACACGTTCCACACAGTCCCCTGGAAGGGTCAACTTCAAAGTCAACCCCGGAGAAGAAACTGATCTGACGGTCCTTCAGGCGGCGGAGTTCGACCAGGATGGGAGCGATGATAAGTTCTGAACGCACCTTTTCCGTGTTGATGGCAAGCGCCAGAGATACCTGTTCGCTCAGCGTGGTGCGCAGGAAATCACTGACCGCAACTTCTGGCATGGATGAGAAGAGGTCACTCATTTCATCAAGCACCAGGCCAAACTCCTCTTTGACCTTATCCAGAGTAAAGTGACTGTATGCCATCGATCAGGCTTCCTTCCTGTTTCTCTGCTTTCTCTGCAAGTCGCGGTTGATTGCCTGCACCATCCCCGGCCCTTCGTAGATGAAGCCAGTGTAGACCTGCACCAGGCTTGCCCCGGCGTCGAACATACGGCGGGCGTCGTCGGGTGTGAAGATACCGCCTACCCCGATAATCGGCACCTGCCCGTTCGTCTCACGGTAGATAAAGTGTACCACATGGCGGGCCTGTTCTGCCAGTGGTCGCCCACTCAATCCCCCGGTCTCACAGTCCAGGCGGGCGGTGCCTTGCCCGACCGTAGTCGTGTTGGTGGCGATGATGCCGCTGATATGGTGCGCAGCACAAACGTCCAGAACTTCTCCGATGGCCTGGGGACTCAGGTCGGGAGAGACTTTCACCAGGAGCGGCGGAGAGGGGGAGGTCCCTGTCTGCATCTCCTGCCGAAGCGCCGCCAGCAGACGGTCAAGCTCATCGCGCCCCTGGAGGGAGCGCAGGCCGGGAGTGTTGGGCGAACTGACGTTGACGGTGAAGAAGTCTCCGAAGGGCAGGAGAGCGCGGAGCGAGGCGCAGTAGTCGTCCACGGCTTCTTCGAGGGGAACCCGGCGCGATTTTCCCAGGCTGATGCCGATGGGGAGGGGAAGAGGCGGGGTTTTCTGTCGCTGCGCTGCCATGGCCAGCGCTCCGTGGTTATTGAAGCCCATCCGGTTGATGAGGGCCGCGGCCCCCGGCAGGCGGAAGATGCGCGGACGGGGGTTGCCCGGCTGCGGGTGCCAGGTGACGGTGCCAATCTCCAGGAAGCCAAACCCCAGAGCAGCCAGGGCGGGCAAGGCCACCCCGTCTTTGTCAAACCCGGCGGCCAGACCGACCGGGGAGGGGAAGCGCAGCCCGAAAACGGTTCGCTCCAGGGCAGGGGAGACCTTCCCCCACCTCTGGCGGACGAGCCAGAGCAACGCCGGTTGCCTGCTCAGGGCCGCCAGCAGAGACATGACCAGGGTGTGGGCAACCTCCGGGTCGTGCCGCGTGAGGCCAAAGAGGAACGGGCGAAGGAGCGAGTAGAGCATCAGTCAGCCGCAAAGCCGGTATGGGGGCGGATTTCCGGGGGCTTGAAGGCCAGCACGATACGGTCTCTGGGGATGCCTGCCTCTACCAGCACGTTTGCAATCGCGTCGGAGGTGCCGTCGTGCTGTATCCACACCTTTCCGTTGCGGATGTCAATGTGAATGACGCTCCCATGGATACGGTAATGACCGTTCCACCCGGCGTGGATGAGTTCGTAGTGGTCCTGCGCCTCATCGAAGATAACTTCGATCTGGACATCGCCACGGGCGGGCTTATAGGAAGCGTACTCCTCAATAAGGTCGCGGATAATCTTGCGGTACTGGTCTACGGTCAGGGCTACGGTTATGGTTGAGATTGAGGTTGTGGTTGTGGTATCCATCTGGTAATCACCTCCTCCTGTGGTTCGAAGGCAACCAGGGCGATGATCGGACGTTCTTCATTATACCAGATCCGGGCGGGTTCTGAGCTGCTTTCATCACGTGTCCCCCCCCACCGCCGCTCCAGTGGCCGCTGCATAAGCCGCCAGCGTGCGCTCGGCGGTCGTACGCCACGAAAACTGCCGCGCCTGGCGCAACCCGCGCTCGCGGAGGTCGGCTCGCAGGTCAGCGTCCCGAAGCACCTGGAGGAGCGCAGCGGCCAGCGCATCGGCATCGGTTGGCGACACCATCACCCCTGCCTCCCCCACCACCTCCGGCAGGCTGGAGCGGTCCGAGGTGACGACCGGGGTTCCGCAGGCCATCGCCTCAAGGGGCGGCATCCCGAACCCTTCGTAGAGCGAGGGAAACACAAACACCGTTGCTGCGGCATACCAGAGCGGCAGTTCCTCCTCCTCAAGATACCCGACAAAGTGAACCCGGTCGCGCAACCCCAGGGCTTCCAACCGCTCGAAGACGGGGCGGTAGAGCCACCCTTTCCCCCCTCCCACCAGCAGCGGAACCTGGCTCACGCGGGCAACCTGGGAGTAGGCATCGAGCAGGGTCGTCAGGTTTTTGCGGGGTTCCAGCGTGCCCACGTAGAGAAGATAGTGTTCGGGCAGCCCCCGCCGCACGCGGAACGCTTCCAGCGCCGCCGGGTCGGGTGGCTGAAAGTGCGCCCGCGCCGCGTCGTAGGTCACGACCACCCGCTCCGGGGGAACCCCGAGCAACCCGATAACCTCGCGCCTGGTGTGTTCGGAGACGGTGAGGATACGAGCGGCTCGACGCGCACTTGTACGGGTTGCCAGGTCCAGGTAGGTGCGGTTGTGTGCCCGGAAGGTGCGGGGGAACCGAATGAAGGCGAGGTCGTGGATTGTGATGACCGTGGGGACCGGGCAGAGCAGGGGGGCAACGTTCAGCGTGCCGTGGAAGAGGTCGGCCCCGCTCTGTCGCACCAGCAGCGGAGCGACCACCTGCTCCCAGGGGATACGCACCCGCGGATTGATGGTCGGGAAGCGGCTCGGGACTACCTGGAACCGCGGCGGCAGCCCCAGTGCCTCCGGACCGACGCCGCGGGTGGTGTAGATGCGGTAGGTGTGGGCCGGCTTTGCCTGGTCAGCCTGGTCAGCCTGGTCAACCTGGGCCAGGTGGCGGAGCAGTTGCTCGATGTAGTGTGAGACACCAGCGCGGCGGAAGGTGCGGGTATGTGCCAGTAGATGGGCATTGATCGCAATATGCATGTTATAATTGTACCAGGTTGGTCGTACGATGCGAGACCGCAGCATCTCAGGCGATCATCCTCATCGCTGATCGCGGTATTGGTGCATCGTTCATCGGACCATATCAATCTGAGACATTTGAAGCATACGAAGGGTGGGGTATCGTCCCCAGGTCATCAACGGGATAGTAGAGTATCCACGCCTGACCAATCAGATATTCAAGAGGTAGAGCATTCCACTCACGCGAGTCGCTGCTATTGTCACGGTTATCGCCCATCACGAAGAGGGTACCGGGCGGTACTTCGATGGGAGTCCCCTCAGCACAGGTGTTATTCGGATTGCAGTGCGTCTGTTGCCCTTCCAGATAGGCTTCATTCAGGGGTTGGTCATCCACGTAGACGTCGCCATCGCGGATGGTGATGGTTTCTCCTGGCAACCCGATGACCCGTTTGATATAATCTTTGGTGATATCTCCTGGAAACCGGAACAC
>DAOTUF010000662.1:0-4364 GCA_034437495.1 Chloroflexaceae bacterium
CTGCTCCATCTTCTCCTGAAACGACCGGTCGTTTCAGGAGAAGATGGAGCAGCACACACGCCAGCGCCGGGTGGGGCAGCAGGCGCGGAAGGCGGGGCGGAAGCGGGGAGGGCGGTGAGGGGGGGGACGAGTCTCCCTCACGCCGCCGCCTTCACCTTCGTCGTGCCTGCCCGCCACGCCAGCCACATGGCCCCCAGGCCAGCCATACTCACCAGCAGATTGACCAGCCCACCAAGCACCGGAAGAGCCGTCACTACCACAATGACCCCTATCCCCGCGAGCACCGACCAGATCATTCGCTCGGCGGTGCGGGGGCTGAGACGACCCAGAATGGCCCGTCCGCCCACATACCCGACAATGACTTTGGCAAGGTAAGCTGCGGCAACCCAGAACCCCATCACGAGCGGGACGATAACGGACAACCCCGCGACGAAGCCCGGCCCCCCCAGGATAATCACCAGGAGGATGAAGCCGATGAGCACCAGTATCATCAGCAGCGGGAAGCCGATGAGTATCAGCGCACCCCACCCCAGGCCGGGGAGCGGCTTTTCCTGGAGCGCAGCGCCCAGGCGCGTGAACCAGGTGGGAACGAGCCACACCAGGAGCAACCCTATCAAGGAGAGCACCACCAGCCGGCGGAGGTGTTCGAGGAGCCAGCCTCCGATACCCCGCCCCTCTTTCGCGGCTTCTGCACCTCCCCTTTGCCACTCGGCACGCTGGATATTGCCACCAACCTGCTCGGCAGGGATGGAAGCGGGCTGTTTGCTGGCATATTCGAGGTCGCCGCCGATTTCTGCATCTTCGCCAAAGGTCAGGCCAGGCGCGACCGATGGGATGGGCTGCATGTTTGGGAAAAACGAACGGGCATCGAAGGGGGGCATATCTTCGGGGGAACCCACGGCAACCTGCATATCTCCGCCAACGCGACCCTGAAACTCCACCCCGCCGCTGGTCGCCAGGAGGTCTTGATTCACCTCGCCGGCCAGGAGCGCCTGCTGACCGGTGAAGAGCAAGTCGCCTGCTACGCCACTGCCTGCCTGCATGTCCAGGCTATACCCGGCCACCAGGACATCATCTCCAATCCAGGCATCGGGGCCAAGGACAACCGCCGCTCCCGCCAACCGCACATCATCTCCGGCGTTTCCATTGATGGTGATGTCCCGTCCAGCCACCGTAATATCGCCTTCGACGGTGCCATTGATGGTGATGGTCTGACCAGCAGCATACAGATCACCTTCGATAGTTCCATCTACGACCAGTTCCCCTGCGGCAACGTAGAGATCATCATCAACCACGGTGTCGGCTCCAATCATCACAGTGTCGCCTTCTTTGCTCTCGAAAGCGTGGGCGCCGGGCACAGACATCATCAAGAGCAGCAGCAGGATGCCGACCAACCCCATTCGCCGCCACGGTGTCCGTTGTTTCATGGTGCTTCTGCTCCTTCTCTCCCATGCAAAAAGAAGAGAGCCAGCGGAACTGGCTGACGAAAGATGGGATGAGCTTATTGTTTTCCTGCTCCGCCCTTCTCCGGGTTGTCGAAGTCGAGGGTGTCTATGAAGTCACGGAACAACGCGAGGGTTTCTTCGTTCGTTTCCGTTTCCATCTCCATCTCTTCCCGACCGGTGTCCGGGACTGGTTGCTCCTCTTCGTCAAAGTAAACCCCTGCCTGTTCCAGCACGTGGGGTTCGACATAGATGGGAACCTCAATGCGCACCGCCAGCGCAATGGCATCGCTTGGTCGTGCATCAATCTGGAGGGTGCGCCCCAGGTGCTCAACGACAATCCGGGCAAAGAAGGTATTGTCTTCAATATTGTTCACCAGAATGTAGTTGATATTTCCGCCCATCTCGATGATAGTAGATTTGAGCAGGTCGTGAGTGAGCGGGCGCTGTGGCTCATGGCCCTGAATAGCCATTGCGATAGAGTCCGCTTCATAAGGACCTATCCAGATGGGCAAATAACGCTTGCTTTCCTGCTCTCGGAGCACGACAACGCGGTGCTGTGTCAGGAGACTTACGCGGATGCTATCCACATGTACACGAATCATAACCTGCCCTTTCGTGACAATTCCCAATTCCCAGGGAAAGATGCCCTCTCAAGCCATGCAGTCAACCAGGAAGATTTGCATCTGAAAGCGGTTTCCTCACTTTCACCTATTCTACCAGAAGAGCGCCTGCCATGCAATAGGACACATATGTTTTATTCTGTTGCCAGTTGCTCTGCCCAGGCCACCAGTCGTCGCAGTTCGTCCAGGCCGCGCTGCCAGAACGACGGGTCGCGGGTATCAACCCCCACCCGGGCCAGCAGGTCGTCCGGGGGTTGGCTCCCACCCGACGCAAGCAGGGCTTTGTAGCGTGGAATGAACGACTTCCCCTCATCGCGGTACACGCCGTAGAGCGCCAGAACGAGCAGCTCGCCAAAGACATAGCTGTAGCAGTAGAACGGCGTGTTGATGAAGTGGGGAATGTAGGACCATCCCCACTCATAGCCAGGGGTCTGTTCCACCACCTCCCCGTAATACGTCCCGTTGGCCTCGGTCCAGGAGGCACAAAGCTGCTCCGGGGTCAGGCGCGACCGCGCCCGCCCCGCAAACGCGGCCTGCTCAAAGCGGGTCAGCACATTTTGCCGAAAGATGGTGGCGAAGATGTTCTGCACCTTGCTGCACACCAGTTCCAGCTTTGCCGTGCGGTCCTCCTGCTGGTGCAGCACATGTTCAAAGACCAGCATCTCTCCGAACACCGAGGCGGTTTCGGCCAACGGAAGGGTGGGGTAGAAGTTGAACAAGGTCTGTTTGCGCGAGAGCCAGAAATGGAGCGCATGCCCCAGTTCGTGGGCGAGCACCATCGTATCACGCGGGTCGTCGGTGTAGTTGCACAGCACGTAGGGGTGGGAGGAGGGCACGGAGCCGTGGCAGAAGGCCCCGCCACACTTGCCCTCGCGCACCTCGGCATCAATCCAGCTGCGGTCAAAGAACGCCGCTGCGATATCCCGAAACTCCTCGTCAAATGCACCAAAGGCTTCGAGGACAATCTCCCGCGACTGCTCGTAGGGAATGGGTTCGGAGTGTTCGCCTACCGGCGCATACTGGTCGTAGACCTGGAGACGGGGCAGGTTGAGCAAGCGAGCCTTGAGGTCGAAGAAGGTGTGGGCGATACTATAATTCTGCTCCACCACGCTCATCATCGTTTCGACCACCTCCGGGGCTACCTGGTTTGCCAGATGGCGCTGGTCCATCGGGTTGGCGTAGGAGCGCAGGCGGTCAATGGTCAGGTGGTCTTGCAGCAGGGTGTTATAGACATAGGCCAGCGTTTGCGATTGCCCGGCCAGCACGTCATACAGGGTGGTGTGGGCTTGCTGCCGTACGGAGCGGTCCGGGCTGCGCATCAGGACGAGCACCTGGTCCAGGGTCAGGCGGCGGGACTCGCCCTCCAGGTCGAGCGGGAAGCTCAACGATGACATGCGTTCGGTGAAAAACTGCTTCCACGCCTGCGCCCCGGTGACATCCTTCTCGTTGATGATACGCTCCTCTGGCTCGGTGAGCGTGTGGGGTTGGTAGCGCCGCGCACTCTGGAGGTAGGAGCGGTAGGGCGTCAGCACCGGGTCGTCAATCAGCCGTTGGGCGTCTTCGTCGTTCAGCGCCAGCCACTCCAGTTCAAAAAAGAGCAGCGTGTTCCGTAGAGCGGTCTGGCGCTGTTCAACCTGCTGCTGGAGGTTGCGATAGTCGGGGTTGCGGGTGTCCGAGCAGAACAGCAGGTGCGCGTAGACCATGGGCCGGTAGAGCTGGTCATAGATGGCTTCCATCTGTTCCAGACCGGCGCGGAGGTGGCGGGACTCCGGCCCGCCCGGGGTATGGATGGTCCCGCGGTAGGTGCTGGCAAAGGCGTCTGCCTGAGCCGCGGCCTCGTCCAGCGTTGCCATGAGCGCCGGGTCATCGGAGCCAGCAAACAGGTCGCGCAGGTCCCAGACGACGCCTGCGGCACTGGTCGGAGAAGTCATGATGTTCGTTACCCTTTCACGATACTCTTTTTTCGGTTCCCATCAGGCATTATCAGAATTGAACAACATAGAAGCACTGGAAGTGGATGTACCCACCCGTCAAATTCCGGGTGGACCGGTTAGGGAGAACATTGGTGTCAAACTGGGCGACAATAGTGTAGATACCTGGCGGGAGGGTATACATTTCGTATGGAGCATCCTGCCGACAGACGGATGGGCCGGGGAGGGAATAGACACTACAGGTCTGACAGGCCGGCAGCGTGACGGTTCGGCTTTCGGGGCCGTTCCAGGTGACGCGGACCGGGTAAGGGGAATCGTTCTGGATGAGCAACTCCGTCTGGTTGAAGTTGATGTCAGGGGGCCTGAGC
>DAOTUF010000663.1:0-4862 GCA_034437495.1 Chloroflexaceae bacterium
AACTGGGTCTCCGTTTGCTCTCGCATCTGTTGGATGAGGAATTGCCCATTCCTATCGGATTTATTGTGTTGGATGTGTATGAACTGGGTGATATTCATAATGGCGAACAAACTTTTGTATGGTAGTCAAGCTGGCGAATGCGCCCCAGGCCTCGCTGCCCATCATCGCCCCGACCTGGCTCACGCCCGATGGCAAGCTAGACCCCGCGAAGCTGCTGGAGGCGTTTCTGGCCTTCTGGCGGCAGCACGGCCAACCGCTGCTCAAGAGCACCCACTACCACGAAATCGCCCCCCACCTGGTGCTGATGGCCTTCCTCCATCGGGTGGTGAATGCAGGCGGGACGATTGAGCGTGAGTATGCTATCGGGACGGGGCGGATGGACCTGTGCGTGCGATATGGGGGGGTGGCGCTGGCGATGGAGTTGAAGGTGTGGCGCGAAGGGGGGACGAACCCGCTCCACGCGGGGTTAGCGCAGCTTGACGGCTACCTGGTGGGGTTGGGGTTGGACACGGGGTGGCTCGTCATCTTCGACCGCCGCGAGGGGTTGCCCGACATTGCCGAGCGCACCACGACCGAGCCAGCCACGACGCCCGCGGGGAGGAGCGTGGTGGTAGTACGGGGGTGAGGGAGATGCTGCCCCAAAACGCAGGCTGTGGGCGATTGGAGCGAAAAGCCACCTACAATGGTGGTCCTGTCAGTCAAATTTATGCTGCAATACGCGCAACAAGCGCCGAGCACAGCGAAGCGCAGGTTGCCATTGTCTGTGGAAAACAGCCCATTGACCAACCATCATCTGCTCCCAATCGCCTTGAAGAAGGTATAGCAGAAGACCCCATCCGCCTCGGTCGTACGATAAAGGTCGCGGATGCCCTGCTCGAACACCTGCCGTTCCACCAGGCCCGCCGCAATTGCTGCCTCCTGCACCCCCGCAATCATCGCGGTAAAGGTGCGACGGGTGAACCCCTCAACCAGCGCCGGTCTGCTGGCATCCACATACACCATACGCGGCGAAACCTGAACGGAACGGTAGCCCGCCTCGTGCAGCAGTGGGTACAGGGCACGCCCGATCAGGGCATTGCCGCCGGCCTGCTGTTGCAAGGCAACCAGGCATTGGATTGCGGTATGGGCCGCTGCGCTTTCCGGGTGGAAATAGGCCGAGCCGTGATCTCCCTCGATCACCGTGAGCGTCCCGCCCGGGCGTAGATGCTGCTGCAACGTCTCGAGCGCCTCCACCGGGCGGGCAAGATGCTCCAGCACAAAGCAGACGAAGATGTGGTCGAAGGAGGCAGGCGCATAGGGCAGCGCGAAGATGTCTGCCTGTTCGAACTGCACATTGTCTACCCCTGCCGCTGCTGCACATCGTGCGGCTTCGGCAAGCGACACGGCGGAAATATCGACGGAGGTAATCCGGGCTTCGGGGCTATGTTGGGACAGGGGGATGGTCTGTGCGCCCACGCCGCACCCGGCTTCCAGGACCCGACTACCCGCAGGATAGGTGGTGTCGGCGTGCAGCAACTCAACCAGGGTCGCAGCTTGATCCTGAAGGCGGGCAGTCTCGTGCGCATCGTAGCCGTGAACATAGGGCTTCTGCATGATTCCGTCCTTTCATTTCATATGTCAGACAATGCAAGGGCATTCCGCCAATGTATGACAGGTCGTGCGGTGTTCCCAGTCCTACCCTCGCCTCGCCATCAACTGTGCATCCAGCGCCTTGATGTAGTCATACCAAAGGATGCCTCTTTCACAAAGTCTTCGTGCCCTTTGTGTCCTTGTGGTTTTTTCGTGGGTTCAAGCGAAGATGGTATCATGCCCCCCTCAAGCCTGCCGTCCGAACTGCCGCTCCAGTTGCCCGGGCGTGAGCAGCACCATCGTCGGGCGTCCGTGGGGGCAGGTGCGCGGGTTCTGACACTGCTCCAACTGCCGCAGCAAGTCGCGCATCTCTTCGAGCGACAACGCCTGCCCCGCCCGCACCGACGTATGGCAGGCCAGCGTAATCAGCATCGTCTCGCGCCAGTCGTCGGGGGTGCTGCCTCCCTCCCCGCCCAGGTGGTCCACCACCTCCAGAAGTGACGACTGGAGATGCTCCAGCGACAGGAGCGACGGCACCGCCCGCACTCGCACCAACCCTTCCCCCCATGGCTCCAGCACGAAGCCCCACGGCTCCAGCACCTCCGCACTGCCGAGCAGCGTTTCCGCTGCGGAGGGGGGCACCTCCACCACCGCTGGCATCAGAAGCTCCTGCGCGTCAATGGCCCCGGCCCCGCGCTGGCGCATGAGCCGCTCATAGGAAATGCGCTCATGCACCGCGTGCTGGTCAATCAGGTACAGACCATCGGGGGACTCCGCCACAATGTAGGTCAACCCCACCTGCCCGACCACGCGCAGGGGAGGTAGACGGGACTCCGCAGGTTGCTGGTGCGCTGGAGGGGAGGGCATACCGGGTGGTGGAGCAGGAGAGGCCGAAGGGATGGGAAGCGAAAGCTGGGCCTCATCATCCCTATCTGTATCTGTATCCGTATCCGAGGCATGGGTTTGCGGTTCCGCGCTGCCCGGCTCGCCTTCCTCGCTCACCCCACGGTCTGCGCTCCCTTCCCCTTCCGACCTGACGGGGACACTGGCGGGGACTGCCTCGCTCTCTGTCTCCTCCCCCGAAAACCCCGATGCTCCCGCTCCGCCGCCGACATCCCAGTGGCTATGGCGGACGCTCCAGATGCCCTTCCCCACTCCCCACGCAGAGGAGGACGACGAAGACGGTGAAGAGGACCCCGGGCGACGTTCCGTCTCAGTCTGGCGCACCTCAAAGCGGCGCGGCACACCCTCCGGGTCGGTCGTCGCATCGTCCCAGGGCTGCACCCCGGCCCCCTCCAGCAGCGCCTCGCGCACGGCCCGCCCGAGTACCGAGGTCACACGCGACTGGTGGCGGAACCGGACCTCGCTCTTCGTCGGGTGGACATTGACATCCACCGCGTTCGGGTGGACCCGCATATCCAGAACGACCAGGGGATGGCGACCCTTCATCAGCAGCGTATGGTAGGCTTCTTCCACCACGTATGCCAGGATGTTGCGCGGCTGAATGGCACGTCGGTTGACAAACATGTGGAAGTAGTTGCGCGAACTGCGGGTCAGGCCAGGCGGCGATATCAGGCCGCGCACCCGCACCGCCTCAGTTTCCTCCCCATACTCCCCCTCGACCACCAACATCTGGCGGGCGACGTCAAGCCCGTAGGCTTCGATGACGACATCCCGCAGGTCCCCACTTCCTCCCGTCTGCAAGGCCAGGCGTCCGTCCAGCAGCAGCGTAAAGCGAATCTCCGGGTAGGCCATGGCGTAGTTCTGGACGACCATACTAATGGCGCTCATCTCCGTCGAGGCAGAGCGCAGGTAGTCGCGGCGCACGGGGGTGTTGTAGAAGAGATGCCGCACGCTGATGCTCGTGCCGGGCGAACACCCCCGCGGTGTGCGGGACTGGACCTCCCCCCCCGCAATACGCAGTTCCGTCCCCACCTCCTCGTCCGCGGTGCGCGTCGTACAGACCACCTGGGCAACGCTGGCAATACTGGGCAGCGCTTCCCCCCGAAACCCCAACGTCGCGATATCCCAGAGATCATCAGCCGTTTGCAGCTTGCTGGTGGCGTGGCGAGTGAAGGCCAGTTCGACTTCGTCAGACAGTATCCCACGGCCATCATCCTGGACCTTGAGTTCTTGCAACCCGCCTCCGCGGGCCTCCACGTGGATGCGCTGCGCCCCGGCATCCAGGCTGTTCTCGATAAGTTCTTTGATGACCGAAGCCGGGCGTTCGACCACTTCACCTGCGGCAATCTGGGCGGCAACGGTCGGGTCGAGTATGCGAATGGGCATAGCAGTTCAGGCGGGAGCCTGCGGAACAGACTCACCGATGGGTTAAAAGACATCCCCGTTCAGGTTAGGGCCTGTTCGGTGGTCGTGGGGATGGTGGCTGCGATGGAGGCCCACCAGATAGAGGGGTCAACGCCGGTTGCCCGGTCGGTAGACGTACAGGGGTTGTGATTTCCCCGGTCGCCGTTATCGCGGTTGAAGGAGAAGGAGTTGATTCTTCTTCCCCTACGGCGGTTGGAATACCAGTGGCGTTAGGGGATGGCTTCTCCGTCGTCGGAAGAGGGGTGGCATCCCGAGCTTCCTTGTCCTTTTCCTGAAAGACCATGAACCCCACAATGACGAGCACGATAGCTACTACTACCCCCCCGACCATCAGCAACGGAGGAGGCGACTTCGGAGGGGAATGGGCCGGCTTCGGGGGGGGCTTTCCCCGTCCCTCTTCCATTGCCTCCTCTATCTCCGCAGGAGAAAGGGGCCGGGTAGCGGCAGACATTGGCCTGGTGGTGGGCGTGGTGGGCGCGGAGGTGGTAGACGTGGTAGGCGTGGTGGAAGGTGCTGGCCGGGCAGTCGGAGCATCCTGATGATGATCGAGCGGGACCGTCTGGGGGTCTCTGGAACCAGGTACCGCAATCCGGCTGGTCGGAGCATCGTCATCGGCTTCCGACGACGCCCCGGTCTCCGAAGCCCTTCCCTGCGGTGCTCCTCCCCCCGGAGTGTGGGAGATGTCCTGGTCAAGCTCGTCAACGACGGCCACCGCAACCGTAATATTATCCGTTCCGCCGCGGTCGTTGGCCGTAGCAATCAACTGCCGAATCGCTTCATCGGGTGAATAGCGCGTCACAATCTGGGCAATCTCATCGTCCTCTACCAGACCATGCAGGCCATCCGACGACAACACCACGATAGTGCCCGTCTGGACAGGGGAGGTGAAAGGAAAGTCGACCTGCACTTCCGGGCGATAACCGAGCGCCCGCGTAATCATATTGCGGTAGTGCGAATGGCGGGCC
>DAOTUF010000664.1:0-4752 GCA_034437495.1 Chloroflexaceae bacterium
GGGTCTCGTGACCTCCCTATCGTCTGCTCCGAAGAGCGAACTGGTCAACATCGGCTTACGGCTTCCCGCAAGCCACCCGCTTCAGCGGGTGGTCGTTGACAACGTGAGTGGTGTATACTTTATTATACCAGCGATGTTGTTTTTCGGGCGCAAAGCATCAAGACAGAGCCGAAACACACGATAGATGATAGGGAGGAGATATGCACTGTCCGCACTGCAATGCCGATTTGAAGTTTCGAGAACGCCCCAACCGCACCTGCTCCAAATGCCACAAACCATTTGCGCTGGAACCGAAATACAATGCCTTTCGGCTCCATGACCTGCTCTTCAGGAAGGTGATAGACCAGCTCAGCCAGGGGGGGCGGTGGTTCTATACCATGGAACAGCTGCGCCACCGCGCTGGTCGGGATCGCGGTGGGGGCCTTTGTCACCAACGCGGCCCAGTCAGCCAATGTGCCGGAGGTCATCGGGGTCATTATGGGGGTGCTGGTCGTCCTGCTTGGGATAGCCATCATTGTCTATCGTCTCACCCTGCCGTTCAAGCTTGCTCTGCCGCTGGACCTGCGGAAATTCAACGACACAATCTTGAAAGACTGGCAGAAATGCTATGGCGAACTCCCCCGAGGCTTGATAGGCCAGGCTGCGCTGAACCAGATAGACGTAACCCGCCCGCCCCCCAACCGCGTGCGGGCTGTGGTGGCCTGCCCCGAGCCTGATGTGCTCACCTGCCTGCGTGCCAACCATGCTCCCGAACGGCTGAATATCCAGCTTATCCCTACCCGGGAGCCGTTCACCCCCACCGAGCAAGCCACGGTCGAGCGGCTGCGGCAAGAACCAGGGCTGCCGCTGGTGCTGCTCCACGATGCCAGTCCAGCGGGGTGTCTGCTGGAGAAGAACATCATCCAGTGGTTGCGCCTGCAAGCTGGCCATACCATCATTGACGCCGGGCTGCACCCCCAGGAGGCCATCCGCGAAAAGATGATGCGCCTGGGGGCTTCCCCCCCGAAGCAGACTATTGGACTGCTGCAAAGGGGGGGAGGGACGGGCAGCACTCCGACAACCGGGGGGCAGCGTTCGCACCTCCTGAGCCAGAAGGAATTTGACTGGCTGAAGAAGGGCTATTATACTCCTATCCTGGTGGTGACGCCGGTCGGTCTCATCAAAAAGGTGGTTGACGCGCTGGAGCAGGTGGCCCCGGCTCCCGCCCAAAAGCAACCGCTCGACCCGGAGCAGCGGGCGCAGCAGGAGGCAAAGGCCGTTGGCTTTATGACGTGGCCGGCCTGAAACAGCCCATCATTAGCATCACAAATATGAACCAGCGTCTTTTCACCACGCTCTCGAAGAGCATCGAGCGGGCCGCTGCCCCCGGCGAGGTGTGGTACACCAGGCAGCAGCTCTACTACGAGGTGTGCCGAACCCTGCGTCCGGTGCCGGGGCTGCGGCTTGCCCCTGCGCTGCTCACCTTTGCGGTGGGGTTGTTCCCGGCGCTTGCTGCGCTCCGCAGGCCGGGCCGGGCCGTGTGGGCTGCCGCAGCCAGTGGAGGTGTGGCGGGGATGCTCTGGGCACTCCGCACGCTGCCCTACACCCTCCCGACGCCAATATCGTACCCGGCTTTTGATGAGGCGCTCGCGGCCTGGTGTTCTCGCGCTGGTCCCCCCGCCCGGCTGCTCCCCCCGCCTCAGCCCATCACGCTGGCACAGCACCAGCCAGAAGGGGAGACGGGAGGGGAATATGACCGGTTTTCCTATGGCCTGTCGCGCCTGCTCATCTGCCAGCACGAGGAAACTGCTCACATGCTCCTCGCCAACCGGTTTCATATGGAGATGAAGTGTGCGGTGCTTGGCCTTTCGGAGGGGGTTCCCCTGCCGCCGGTGCTCCGCACCATGCTCACGCGCTCCTCCGATACCCATGGTCGTATCTTCTTCCTGCACGACGCCAGCATCGAGGGAATGGCACTGGCTGCATCGATCCGGGAGCGGCTGGACATCCCCAACTCGCTCCGGGTCGTAGACATCGGCCTCCGACCGACCCACGCCATGCGGCTGCACCTCTTTGCCCGCCACACCCTGCCCACAAAACGCACCGAACCCGCTGCTTTCTCGTCTCCCTCCCATTCGTTCCTTTCGTCCCTCTCACAGGGTGAACGGGCGTGGCTGCAACGTGGCTGGTCTGCCGAGGTCGCCGCGGTGGTTCCCGCCGAACTGGTGTTGAAGCTGCGCCGCATCGTGACCGGGGAGGCGCTCCCCCCTCGTTCCCTGCTGACCGACCTGCGCCGCGACCGTTCCACGGGCTTTATGACCTGGCCTGCGCCCTGAGCAGGTGACTTTTGCCCTGAAAATGGCTTCGTGCTTCAGGCGTTACGGGGTGGACGATATAATGGGGTATATTACCGTAGCCATAATATTATAGACCGTGACAGACAAGCGTGGAAATAGGTAGCCTTGATGAGGTATCATGGCAAGAGGCTATGAGCATATCCTACCTGGAATCCAGATCATTTGCCTGCTCTGTGTGTGGGGCCGCGCTTGAGGCGGAGGTGTGGCTTATCCTTGACGCTGCCGAACACCCCGCCCAGATTGAAGCGCTCCATCAGGGCACGCTCAACCGCACCACCTGCCCGCAGTGTGGGGCTTCTGAGGGGGAGCGGTGGCCCTTTCTGTTTCACGACCGCACTCGCCGCTGTTTGCTCCTGGCCCTCCCGCCCGGAGATGCGGCAGAACACCGCTGGCGCGACCAGGTACGAGACCTGCATACGCGGTTGCTTGCCCACATTCCCCCCGAGCAGCGACGGGCCTATCAGGGCGAGGTCCAGGTCGTGCAGGGGGTGGCGGGTATCGGGCACGCGCTCAAAAAACGGGATCATCAGCAGGGCTGGCGGAGCATGCAGAACCAGCCAGACCAGCCAGAATCAGAGCGTGAGAATCATGAAAGCAGTATCACCCGCGTTCCCGAACCTGCCCCCCATTCCAGGCTCTCAGTGCATCATTCGGGACTTTCAGCGGCTATTCAGGCACTCATAGGTGCTGATTCTTTTGACGAGTTTCGTGCTATAGTAGAGCATTACCCTGTGCTGCTTGAGCCTGAAACGGACCAGGCGCTCAAAGAACTGGCGGATACCATGTTTGAACAGCGAGAATACCAGATGGCAAACTGCCTTGCCCAGTCCCGCCAGTTTCTCGCTGAACTACGCACCGGAGCACCGGCCCATTCCAGTGGGAACCCGGGTCAGGAGGAACGCTCCTACCAGCCAGGCCCGGAGCGGGCGGAGGTTCCAGTTCCAGGGGCTATCTACGCGGCCCTGACCCGGACCCGGTCTCTGGAAGAGCTGCGGCACCTGGTTCAACAACACCCGCTCCTCCTCGAGACCCGAATGGATGACCTTTTCGACCAGCAGATAGACCGGGTGCTGGATGAGGGCAATGAACGTCTGGCGCTTATCTTGCAGCATCGGCATGAACAGATCATTGAGCTACGAGAAAAAACACAGAATGGGTTGAACTATGATCAAACGCACGCCTCTGTATCAATCACATAAGAATCTCGGCGCACGCATGGTTGAGTTTGGCGGGTGGTCGATGCCCGTCCAGTATCGTGGTATCCTGGATGAACACGCGGCGGTGCGCCAGGGAGCCGGGGTGTTCGATGTGAGCCACATGGGGCGCTTTATGGTCATCGGGCCAGATGCTCAGCCCTTTTTGAACGCTATCGCCACCTGCGATATGTCCCGCATCGACGTGGGGGCTTCGAGCTATGCGCTCCTGTGCCATTCCCATGGCGGCATTGTTGATGATATCTTTATCTACCGCCTGCCTACCTCCTACCTGGTTGTGGTCAATGCGGCTAACCACCAGAAAGACCGTGATATGATGGTCTTCCATGCGGCTCGTTTCAATGTGAAAATCGTGGACTATTCCGACCAGTTTGCGCTGCTCGCGCTGCAAGGGCCGCAGGCCGAAGCGCTCCTCGACCAGTCCCCCGACGTCCAGGTGGATGACCTGCCGGGCCTGCCCTTCCACCACATCACCTCGGGCCGTCTTTTTGGCATCGACGGGTGCTACATCTCGCGCACGGGCTACACGGGGGAAGATGGGTTTGAACTCTTCTTCGATGCCAGCCGCGCTACCCGGGTGTGGGAGGGCTTGCTGGCGCTGGAGGGAGGCACGGGCATTCAGCCGTGCGGTCTGGGTGCGCGGGACAGCCTGCGTTTTGAGCCGTGCCTGCCTCTCTACGGTCACGAAATCTCCGATGATACGAACCCCTACGAGGCGCGGCTCGGGTGGGCCGTCAAGCTGGAGAAGGGGGAGTTTGTCGGGCGGGAGGCTTTGCAGCGCATCAAGGCAGAACCCCTCAAGCGGCAGCTCGTGGGCTTTGAGATGGTCGGGCGCGGCGTGGCCCGTGGAGGCTACCCCATCCACCGTGTGGGAGGGGCGCAGGTCGGCCAAGTGACCACGGGAATGCCTTCGCCCACCCTGGGCAAGCCCGTGGGTCTGGGCTATGTGCCGACGGACCTGAGCGGCGAGGGCAGCGAACTGGATATCATCATTCGCGGCAAGCCGGTGCGGGCGCGGGTGGTGGCGACGCCGTTCTACAAACCGCGGTATAAGAAGTAAGGGTCGAAGGAACGGAGCTATAGCTAGATAGGCAAAACCTACCCAGAAGTGAGCAGGAGTGCTCGTTAGGCACACGAGAGAAAGGAGCGAGATGCGGAAACGGTATTTCCCAGAGGCACCAGCGGGCGAAAGCCAAGCTCCC
>DAOTUF010000665.1:0-3144 GCA_034437495.1 Chloroflexaceae bacterium
TCCCGCCGTAAGGCGAAAAACCAGCCCAGGACGACGTTGTGGAATGGTTGGAGTAAAAGATAAAGAGGAGCGCGGTTTCCTCCACTGCCACTGAAGTGGCGTGGCTTCCACCGCGCAAGATTCGGTGAGGAGATTTCTGGTCAATGATTCGTTCGCATACCTGTGGAGCATTGAGAGAGGAACACGATGGTCAGGAGGTGACGTTGGCGGGGTGGGTCCACCGCCGCCGCGACCACGGACCGCTGATCTTTCTCGACCTGCGTGACCGCTATGGGATTACGCAGGTTGTCTTTGATAGTGGGCAAGTGCCGGAGGCTCACGCGGTCGCGTCGGAAGTACGTTCGGAATATGTGGTGCAGGTGCGGGGGGGCGTCCGTATGCGCCCGGACGATGCGGTCAACCCGGATCTGGCCACCGGGATGATAGAGGTGCAGGGGGCGACGATGCGCGTGCTCAACCCGGCCCAGAATCCTCCCCTGTACATTGCCAGAGAAGCGAACGAAGAAGAGGCGCTGCGCCTGCGCTACCGCTACCTGGACCTGCGGCGCGAACGGATGCAGCAGAATATGGCGCTGCGCCACCGCGTGGTCAAGCACATTCGGGACTTTTTGGACCGCGAAGGGTTTCTGGAAATCGAGACTCCCATTCTCATCAAGTCCACGCCGGAGGGGGCCCGCGATTACCTCGTGCCGAGCCGCCTGCACCCCGGCTCGTTCTACGCGCTGCCGCAGAGTCCGCAGCAACTCAAGCAGTTGCTTATGGTGGCGGGCTACGACCGCTACTTCCAGATTGCCCGCTGCTTCCGCGACGAAGACCAGCGGGCCGACCGCCAGCCGGAGTTTACGCAGCTTGACCTTGAGATGAGCTTTGTGGACCAGCAAGATATCATGGATATCATCGAGCGGCTGCTGGTGGAGTTGGTGCGCACGCTGGTGCCCCAGAAACAGATAACCACTCCCTTTGCCCGTTTGACCTACCACGAAGCGCTCAGCCGCTATGGGACCGACCGCCCGGATTTGCGCTACGGGTTGGAACTGGTGGATCTCTCCGATGTCGTAGCAGATACGGGGTTTCAGGTGTTTCGGGGGGCGCTCGAAGGGGGAGGGTGTGTCCGGGGGGTGCGCATACCAGGTCACGGCGGAGACTACAGCCGCAAGCAGCTTGACGAACTGGTCGAGATGGCGAAGGTGGCGGGGGCGAAGGGGTTGGCGTGGGTGGCGCTCGCGCCAGACAAACCGATGCCCACCAGTACCGCAGAGGTCCGCTCGTCGTTCGGAAAGTTCGTGAGCGATGCGGAGATGGGGCGTATCATAGCGCGGTTTGGGGGGCAGCCGGGCGACCTGCTGCTGCTCGTGGCCGACACCGTCAAGGTGGTCTCGGCAGTGCTCGACCGCGTGCGGCGGGAGTTTGCGGCGCGGCTAGGCTTGATTGACCCGGAGGTGCTGTCGTTTGCCTGGGTCGTTGATTTTCCGCTGGTGGAGTGGAACGACGATGAGCAGCGGTGGGATGCCGTCCATCACCCCTTCACCTCCCCGCAGGAGGAGGATATCCCCCTGCTCGACAGTGACCCGGGCCGCGTGCGGGCCCGCGCCTACGATGTCATCCTCAATGGTTACGAGCTTGGGGGCGGCAGTATCAGAATCCACCGTCAGGAGATGCAGCACCGTATCTTCGATTTGCTTGGTATCAGCCGGGAGGTGGCGCAGGAGCGGTTCGGGCATTTGCTGGAGGCATTCACGTATGGTGCGCCACCGCACGGGGGGATTGCGTGGGGGCTTGACCGTCTAGTGATGTTGCTTGCCAATGAGCGCACCATCCGCGAGGTGATGGCCTTTCCCAAGACGCAGCAGGCCGAAGACCTGATGACCGGTGCTCCCTCGCTTGTGGAGGAAAAGCAGTTGAAAGAGCTGTACCTGACGCTGCGGAAGCCATAGCGGTGGGAGAGCAGCAAGAGCAAGACGGTACCGGTCCCGGTCCAGGCAGCGGGACGAAGGGGCTTCCTCTGAAGCCGATACGACCCCAACGGCGCTGGCTCATTGCGCTGATGGTGGGGTTGGCCTGCTTTGTGGTGTGTGCCAATGCACGGTTTCGCACCCCACCCGGTGCCTCCTACGATGGGGATATCTGGTTTCCGCTCTGCGCGGCCAACCTGATGCTGGCGGGCGAAGACCCCTACGGCGGGCCGTGTACTGTTTCGTGGGAGGGAAAAACCTATCCCTCCAATCCGCTGACGACGGTGCTGGTGGTCTTGCCGCTGCTTCCCTGGAAGGATGGGATAGCTGGCCCGCTCTTTATTGGTCTTTCGTCTGCGCTGCTGGCTGGCGGGCTTCTGCGAGAGGGGCAATGGTGGCGGCTGCTGGTCTTCCTCTCGGCTCCCTACTGGTCGGCGCTGTTTGTGGTGCAGTGGTCGCCGCTGCTGCTGGCGTTGCTCTTCTTTCCGTCGCTGCTGCCGCTGACCCTTGCCAAGCCACATATCGGGTTGCCCGTCTTTCTGATGCGGTTCACGCCGCTTCGTGCGCTGCTGTGCGCGGCCTTTGGGGTGCTGACGCTGCTGATAGACCCGTCCTGGCCGCTTCGCTGGCTCCCCCAGACGCGCAGCTATGGCGGGTATATTCCGCTGCTCGTGTTCCCGATTGGTCTGGCTTTGCTGGCTGCGCTGTGGCGATGGCGGCAGGAGGGGGGGCGCTTCCTGCTGCTGATGTCGCTTGTGCCACAGCGCGGCTTCTATGATGCCCTGCTGCTCTGGTACCTTCCCCGCACCCCGGTGCAGATGGTGGGGTTGACCCTGGCAAGCTGGATCGGGTATGCGGCGGTGGGGGTTGTCGGAGTTCCGCTCCTCGTGGTCGGGAGTGTCTATGGGCCGGCCCTGCTGCTCGTGCTGACAGCTCGGGAGGGGGGGGCGGGAGACCATCCCGATACGCAAGAAACTCCGTCTCGAATCGCCTGAAATGCGCTATGCCTCGAACAGGCAGGAGTTCCCCCATTTTTTGAGCGGGCACCTGGATGGTATGGTACAATAGCATAAAGATGCAGGTATGCAAGGCTGGATCCTGAAGAAGCAAGGGTGTGGTATCCCAAAACGAACTTCGGGTTCAAGAAAATCTTCGGCTCCCCCCAGAACAAGGATATCCTCTCCGCTCTTGC
>DAOTUF010000666.1:0-2577 GCA_034437495.1 Chloroflexaceae bacterium
CCGCCGTAAGGCGAAAAACCAGCCCAGGACGACGTTGTGGAATGGTTGGAGTAAAAGAAAAGAGGAGCGCGGTTTCCTCCACTGCCACTGAAGTGGCGTGGCTTCCACCGCGCAAGATTCGGTGAGGTAGGAGTATGTCATTTAAGAGTACGATTCTCATCGTAGATGACGAGCTGTTCATGAGCAAGACGCTGGAGGGGTTGCTAACCTCACCAGACTACGTACTAGCGGTCGCCACCAACGGAGAAGAAGCCCTGGCGAAAGCGAAGGAACTCACCCCCGACTTGATTTTGCTTGATGTGATGATGCCCATCATGGACGGGTTCGAGGTGTGCCGCCACCTGCGGGCTGACCCCGTCCTGTCGGACGTGCCGGTGATTATGGTCACGGCCCTGGATGACCGCGAATCGCGGCTGCGGGGCATTGAGGTGGGGGCCGACGATTTTGTCTCCAAGCCCATCGACCCGGTTGAACTCCAGGCGCGCGTCCGGACGATTACCAAGCTGAATCGCTATCGACGCCTGATGGCCGAACGGGCCAAGTTCGAGCGTATCACTGAACTCGCCCCGGATGGCATGCTCATCGTGGATGCCGAGGGGATTGTCCAGTTTGCCAACCCTGCCCTGCTCAAAATGCTCGGGGCCACCGAACTTTCGGATATCCTGAAAAAGAATGTGCTATCATTCGTCGTTCCGGAGCAAACGGAAACCTGCCTGGCTTGCCTGGAACACATCGACGCAGGCAACGTCTCCTTTGTGGCCCGTCTTGAGACCATCTTTGTCCGTATGGAGGGCGGACGGACGACGGTGGAAATCCAATCGGTGAATCCCCCCTTCACCCCCGTCACCTACAAGAGTGTCGGGGGAGAGCCATTCCCGGTCGAACTGACCGCGGGCTACTGCGAATGGGATAACAAGCCCGCCATGCAGATTATCGTTCGAGACATCACGGAGCGCAAGTGGGCCGAGGAGTCCATCAAGACGGCATACGCCAGTCTCAAAGAACTCAACGAAGATTTGCGCCACAGCCGCGATATCTTCCGCATCCTCTTCGATGGCCTGGACGATGGTCTGGCGCTGCTGGATGGGGAAGGGTTGGTGCTCACGGTCAACCAGGCCATGGCGCGGCTGCTTGGCAGCAGCGTCGATGAATTGATGTATGAACCCTGGTCCGAAATCTGTGCGCTGACCTCGCCCCCCTTCCCGGGGCAGATGGTGCTCGATACGCTGGCCGATGGGGTGTCGCGCCGGGAACGCGAACGGTATACCAGTCCGAATGGGCAAACCCATGACCTTGACATGCAGACGTTCCCCCTGATTGGTCGTGAACAGGTTATTGAGAAGGTGATTGTCCATATTGTGTATACCAGAGAACGATTGCTCGGCTCATGACCGTCCCGTGAGCGCGACCACGACCACGACCGCGACCATGACCGATGTGTCAGGGAACGGGAATGTCACCTTGCTGGTGGCTCCGGCAGCAGGCGGCAAGACCGAAGCGGTGCTACGCACCCTCCGGACCCAACCACCCGGTCGGGTCCTCCTGGTGGTACCGAGTCGCTTGCAGCAGCGGTTCCTCCGGGCCCGCCTGCGAGGTCGCAGACAGACCCATATTCATCAGCTCACGGGACTGGTGCGTCTGGTGGTGCGCCTGGCCGGGGTCAAAACAACCGACCTCAGCGACCCGATGCGCCTGATGGTGCTGCGTTCTGTGATGCAGAACCTGGCCGCTGACGGTCAACTTCCCCACTTCTCCCCCGTTGCCCACAAGCCGGGGTTTGTGGCGAGAATGGGGTCCTTGATTGCCGAAGCCCAGGAAGCCATGGTCGATTTTCACCGGTGGAAGGCAGCGGGCGTGACCCCCTATGACCACGAACTGGGCAGCATCTCCGAACGCTATCAGGCCACCCTGGAACAAACCGGCCTGGCCGACCATGCGCGTCGGCTAGCGCTGGCGCGGGATGCGCTCCAGACCACACCCGGCCTGCTGCC
Organism: Chloroflexaceae bacterium; assembly: GCA_034437495.1. Lineage (GTDB taxonomy): Bacteria > Chloroflexota > Chloroflexia > Chloroflexales > Chloroflexaceae > JAAUSY01. Next base: position 1,992 of record DAOTUF010000666.1, read on the forward strand.
TGGCCTCGATCTGCTGGTAGTAGACGGGTTCGACCAGTTTACTCCCCTTCAGCTCGAACTGATTGCCGCCCTGACCCGCTGCTCCCGCCGCACCATCATCACGCTGACTGGGAGCCACGGGAGTCAGGGCAGCCATGGGAGCCACGGAGAGCGCCCGGCGCACCGTCGGTTTGCCCGCACCTATGCCCACCTGGTTGAGAAGCTCCGCCCGGTGGTTCAGCCCGTCGAAACATCGGCCCCCCCTCCCTCCGCGGTCTTCTCCCATATCGAAGCCCACCTGTTTGACCTGGAGATTCCCCCCCCGATCCAGGCGGGGGGGATACTGCGGTACATTGAAGCTGCCGACCGCGAGCGCGAGGTCCGCGAAGTCTTGCGCTATGTGCGGCGGCGGCTGCGGGCAGGGGTTCGCCCGGAGGAGGTAGCCATCCTCTTCCGCAGCGGCCTGACCTATGAGCCGCTCCTCCGCGAGGTAGCCGCCGAATATGGTGTGCCGCTGGCGCTGTGCGATGGGCGACCTCTGGGAGAGGCTCCCCAGGTGGTCACGCTGCTCATGCTGCTGCGGCTGCCGCTCGAAAACTACCCACGG
>DAOTUF010000667.1:0-10604 GCA_034437495.1 Chloroflexaceae bacterium
GTGCAGGCGCTGTTCCTGCTCTGCCTCGTGCCGGGGCTGCTGTGGATCGCCAGCAGCTGGCACCTGGTTGCCGCACCCCGCGCGCCGGAGGTCGCAGCCCGCGGCTGACCGCATATGCTGTCGCAATCGCCCCGGCGCGTTGCTATAGTCCTAGCCATAACGGCGTAAGTGAGGAGGCAGAGCGGGCCATGGCATCGCGCGGTATCAACAAGGTGATACTCATCGGCAATCTCGGGGCCGATCCCGACCACGCGCCTCTACCACGGGATATCTGCCGTGGAACTGCGGGCAAGGAGTGCCCGGAAGTTTCTGTTGTCTCTCTCACGTCTGCGAGGAAAGCAAGATGAACTGGTACTGCTCAGCCTGCACGGGTGCCTGGAAGATGCGCTGCGTGCTCACCTCTTGCTCTATGGACATCCCGCCGCGCAGGGGGGGTGGTCTGCCCTGGTTGAGGCGCTGATCCATGAGACGACCAACCCTCTCTCACCAGACGAGGCCAGAGCGGTCAATCGCCTGAACCATCTGCGGGTCCGCATTACCGACGGGGATACGGTCACGCTGACCCGGGACACCATCCTTGCGCACCACGCCTTTGTTGCGTCCCTGCTCCCGCGCTACGGCGTGCTGGTGGCAGTCCCGGAGCCTGCTTCCAACGCTGCCCCCCCTGCTTCCCTTGCACCACCCACGTCCATCCCATCCCAGAACGGGACCAGGGAGCGAGCCGCACCCGAACCTGACCTTCCCTCTGCTGATTATCGCAATCATCATCGCCGCCGCTCGCCCTATCGAGCGCTGCTCCTGAGCGTGCTGGTCCTGGGTCTGCTTGGGGTCGTGCTGGTGGCTCTTCCGCCGCCAGCATCCACAGAACCAGGAGCGAGGGAACCACGGGCGGCTTTGCTCCCGGCGGCTCCCCCTTCCCCCACGCGCTCCCTCCCAAACCCGGTGGCTCTGACCCACCAGGTTGGCGGTTTCCCCCTTTCTGACGCCGCGGTTCCCCTGACGGCCACGCTCATCCCCGACCAGGCCGCGACATTCATTCCCGGCCAGCATGCCTATATCAACCGCGAGGTGGTCGAAAAAGTCGCCCTGCGCGTGGAACCAGGCACCGCTATCACCATTCCGGTGCGGCTCTACCTGAGCGCGAACACGGCGGTCACGGTCGTTGACGGACCGGTGCAGGCCGACGGGGACCGGTGGTGGAAGGTGCGCGTTGCCAACCAGGAAGGGTGGTGTCCTGAACGGGTGCTCACGCTGCGTCAGCGGTGAACCACCCGCGGCGATTCCCCCATTGCAAAATACGGTATAATAGATGGGGAGGCCGGAGTGGCGGAATGGCAGACGCTACGGTCTTAAAAACCGTTGGGGGCAACCCCGTACGGGTTCGAGTCCCGTCTCCGGCACACCATTCAGCGTCTTGCGGCTCGCCCGGTCGGGTCCTCTCGGGTCCGTGCTACCGCAGGAAGGCAATCAGGTCGTAGAGAGACGTATGGGTAGAGGTTCCTCCCTGACCGGTGGTTTGCCACCTTCCCCCTTGCATCCCTCCCGTATGCGCCAGGACCGCGACAGAGATGGAGGCATCTTTTGCGGCTGTGCCCGTGAGCACCTCGAACCCGGCCCGCTCCAGGGCGCGGGCCGTCCAGGTGGTCGCCACCCCCTCGCCCCGCAGCGCTACCTGCCCCCTGGTCTGGGAACGCACCTGGAAGGTGCCGGTCTCGGGGTCGAACGTTACCCCATCGCGCTGGAACGTTGCTCCGACCGCGCCGCTCAACACCAGGTCCTCCGGTGCGCCGGTCGAGACGGCCCCCCCCGGAGCCATGAGCCAGAGCAGGTCCGCACTGCGAAGGGCCAGGTCAAGGTCGTGGGTGGAGAGGAGCACGGCGCGGCCCGTGGTGTGCGCCAGCGAACGCAGCAAACGCATCACCTCCACGCGGCTCGGCACGTCCAGAAAGGCGGTCGGCTCATCCAGAATCATCAGCAGGGGTTCCTGCGCCAGCGCCCGCGCAATCATCACCCGCTGCCGCTCGCCATCGCTGAGTTCGGGCATCTGGCGGTGGGCCAGGTGTGCCGCGCCCACGGCTTCCATCGCCTGACGCACCACCGCTTCGTCACGCGGGGTGAGCGTGCCCATCCAGTTGGTGTAGGGATGCCGCCCCAACGCCACCAGCGCATAGGCCGAAAGATTCCCCACCTCCACGCGCTCTGTCAATACCACACTGAGCCGTGTTGCCAGGTCGCGTGGGTGCAGCGTGGTGATATCCTGACCGCCTAGCAACGCCTGCCCCTCCAACGGGTGGTGCATCCCCGCCAGGGTGCGCAGCAGCGTGGACTTGCCCACCCCGTTGGGTCCGAGCAGACACACCAGTTCGCCAGCGTGCAGGCACAGGTCCAGCGACGAGGCCAGGACGGAGGGGGAGGAGGGAGGCGCGGACGAAGGGGAATGCCTCACCTTGTTGCGGCTCCGTTTGCCATAGCCGATGCTCAGGTCGTGGGTGGTCAGGACCGGGGGGTTCGTCATCATGAAATCATGAGGGAAACGCCGTTTTCAGGGCGCTCCGCCGCAGGAGTATCCACACGACGACGGGGGCACCAAGCAGCGACGTGACGGTGTTCACGGGCAGCACCGTCTCGCTGCCAGGCCACTGCGCCACCAGGTCGGCCAGCAGCGCACAGATAGCCCCCATCATCGTGACCGACGGCACCAGGATGCGGTGGTCGGAGGTGTTCAGAAGGCCGCGGCAGAAGTGGGGCACGGCAATGCCCAGAAAGGCAATCGGTCCGCAAAACGCTGTCACGCTCCCCGCCAGCACCGCCGAACTGGTAATAATCCAGAAGCGGGCCACCCGCACCCGCACCCCCATACTGGCCGCATACGTCTCGCCGGGCAGCAGGGCGTTGAGCGTTTTGGAGAGCACCAGCGCCAGTACCACCCCCAGGATGACCATGGGAGCCAGCACGTGCATCCGCTGCCAGGTCACACCGCCGAAGCTGCCAAAACTCCAGGCGATGTAGGCCTGGAGACGCTCCGCGGCGCTGAAGTAGATGAGCAGGCTGACGATAGAACTGGCCAGGTAGCCAATCATCAGCCCGATAATCAGGAGCGTGACACTGTGGCGCACATACTGCGCCAGCAGCAGCACAGCCCCCATCACCACCCCCGCGCCGATGCTGGCCGCCGCCACCAACCCCACGTTGCTCAGCAACCCGGCCACGGAGAGCAGCGCCACCGACCCGCTCATCCCCACCGTCAGAACGACCAGCGCCACCCCCAGGCTTGCGCCCGAACTGATGCCGAGCACAAAGGGGTCGGCCAGCGGGTTGCGAAACAGCGTTTGCATCTGCAACCCGCTCACCGACAGGGCCGCGCCTGCCAGCGTTGCCGTGAGCGCCTTGGGCAGGCGAAACTTCACCACAATAGCGCTCCAGGTGGCCCGTTCCGGCTCGCCGCCAAGCAGAATCGTCACCACCTCACCGAACGGGATATTGACCGACCCGATGGCCAGGCTGAGCAGGAAGACCCCCACCAGCGCCACCAGCAGCCCCGCCAGCGCCAGCGGGCGCAGCCCCAACCGCGGCCAGGAATGCGCCCGGTCCGCTGGCACCAGCGGAGATGATGATGACGGTGGTGACGGTGGTGATGGCAGCGAATCGGGTGGGTAGTGCATCGTTCCTCTTCCTCTTCCTCTTTCCTCGTTCCCCTTCCCCTACCTCTGGGTAATCAGCGGCAAGAAGATGGACATAGTAGGTTCGCCGTTGCTGCTCGGCGTCAGGCGGCGGTAGTAGGTGAGCGTGTGGTCCTGAACTAGCTCCGGGTGGAAGATTTTCACCAGGTCTGCCAGCACGACATCCGGGTTCATCACCCCGCTTTCAAAGTAGTCGTTGCCGCCATTCGCGTTCACGCGGGCATCGTTGGCGTAGACACGGCCCCGCTGCACGGCCTCAAAGTCGCCGAACCGCTCGTCAGAAGCAACCAGGTCGTCAACGGTCTGCATACCCTGTCCAAAAATGAGCCAGTAATCAGCGTCGATGGCCCGGTCGTACACTGCTTCGAAGTCCAGGGCAAGAGAACCCGTCGAATCATCGTTTCGCCACAGGTAGCTGGCTCCGGCGTTGTCCATCAGTCGTGCAGAAAAGCTCTGGCCGCCGGGCACATACCACGTCCCCTGCCAGGGGAGGTTGTTGAAGACGGTGGGGCGGTCGCTCACCCCCTGCACCTGGTTCATCAGGTCGGTGTAGCGCTGCTCAATAGCATCGAACAGGCGGTTGCTCTGTGCTTCGCGGTTGTAGAACATAGCGGTGAACTTGACCCATTCGGCGCGTCCAAGCGGCGACCGCTCCATCCAGTCCGCATTGATAGCCACCTTGACGCCGTTCTCAATCAGCGTCGGGTGGGTGTCATATTCGGAAACTCCGCTCCCGAAGGCCATGACGATATCCGGGTCGAGGTTCAACACCTGCTCGACGTTGACGCTGGCTCCGCTTCCCACCTCGGAGATGTTCCCCTGGTTGTAGTGGTCAATGACCTCCTGCGAACTCACATAGTCAATTGTCTCTATTCCCACCAGGCTGTCAAGCACCTCCAGTTCAACAATATGCGGCAAATAGGTGGTGGACAGGGTGATAATCGTGTCAATGGGCACTTCCACGAACTGCGCGTCGGGATATTCCCCTTCCGACGGCGCGGGGGTGCCACACTGCACCAGCACATATTGGAAGGTTTCCGTTGCACCGGTCCAGGGGTTGGTCACATTGATAACCTTGTAGTTGTTGTGGTATTCCACATTCCAGCCGCTTGAATGGTCCAGGTCCACCTTGTGAGGGAAGTAGTCCTCTGCGGGGTCGTAGGCCCCCGGCATCACGCACCCGTCGGTGATGTTCTGGGCCAGGTGGACGGGCGGTTCGCTGGTCTGCCCACAGGCAACCCTCACCGAAAGGGTCAGGGTTGAGAGCAGCAGCACCAGGGTCAGCAGTTGCATCCCCAGGGGACGACGGACGAAGAGTCGCATGATTATGTCTCCTTCTGTTAGGTATTCAGAAATGCATGGTGACAAATAAAAAAACCGACCAGCCATGCGGTCGGGGAGGTATCTGGATCGATGCCCTGCCACCTGACAGGGGTGACACAGGACGGTCCGCTCCAGCCGCCGGGCACCCGGCGCCGGACCCTCACCACCTTTGACCGCGAGATGATGAAGATTCACGAGAGGCGGGCGACCTGGCTTCACCGTTCGTGCCTGCGGGCGATATACTTCGCCAGAGACAGCAGACTCGTCGGGTGTTACAGTTGCGGGACAGCACCGGACTTGCACCGGCTTCGCCTTTCAGCCCTGGCATCCGGACCAGTGGGCACCCCTCCTGAAGGGCTTCGCATACGTCAAATTCTTGAGGTTATTCTTACCCTTGCTTGCCTGTGAGACTACGCTCCTTCTTGTTTCCTTTTCCATTCTCGTGGGACTGTATTATAGGGCAGGGGGAGGGAACTGTCAACGAGTGTGCGTGTTCCCCCCCCATCTCATAGAGAAATCACATAAAGGTCGCACAGTGTCGGGTTGACACTTGCAGTGTGTCCCGTCAGGCTGCCAACTCAACCAGCCTTTTGTCCGATGTTCAAGTGATTTCTCTATCAGGCCCGCACCTGCGGGACCTGCTCAATACCCATCAGTTCTACGACATGAACCTATTCGGTGCCGTCCATGCCGTCGTCCATGCCGTCGTCCATGCCATCGTCCATGCCATCGTCCATGCCATCGTCCATCCCATCATCCATCCCGTCCATTCCACCTTCCGCAGCAGCGCGAGCCTCCGAGAGCCACATTTCCACTTCGGCGCTGTTCTCGTCAATCCACGTCTGGGCGTGCTGCGTAATGGCTTCTTCGCTGTCATCCCCTTCCAGCATCCTCACGTTCTGGTCGGCAATGGCTTGCAGCGGGATTTCCACCAGTTCGAACAGCCGCGCCGCCGCGGGGTTGTCGGTCAGGAATTGCGTGTTGGCGACCACGCGGATGTCGTTGGGCGGGAAGCCCATATTGCACGGGTCGGCCACGCACCCCGTCACCCCTTCGGCTATCGTCTGGTCCTCCATCGCTTGCTGCTCCTCGGGCAGGCTCGAGAAGGGCACGCCCATCCAGACCACGTCCTCGCCCGGCACCAGTTCGGCAATCGTCCAGTTGGGCGTCCAGGTGTAGAACAGGATGGGTTCGCCACGCTGCGCCCGCGCAATGGTGTCTGCCATCAGCACCGAGTATTCGCCCTGGACGTGCTCCACGGTGTCTCGCAGGCCGTAGGCATCCAGGTGGTGTTCAATCACCGCTTCGCAGCCCCAGCCGGGGTTGCAGCCAATCAGGTTGGCCTTGCCGTTGCCGTCGCTGTCGAAGAGCGCGGCGACGTCAGGGTTCTGCAAGTCTTCGAGGTTGGTAATCCCTTGTGCGTCGGCAGTGGCTTTGTCAATCAGGTAGCCCTGCAACGCGCCGGAGCGCACCTGGTAGCCTACCTGCTCGACCTTGCCCTGCACATCTTCGCTTTCGATGAAGGAGTTGTGCAGGGGGAACCAGCCGTTGGCCCAGAAGTCCAGGTCGCCCCGCGCCGCCGTGAGATAGAAGGCCGGGTTGTCGAGCGTCTGGACATCGCCAATGCTGTAGCCTAGCTCCTGGAGCAACTGCTCGTAGATGGCCGCCTGGAACCAGCCCGTGTCCCACGTGGCACGACCCATATTGACCGTCACGCCCTCACCGGGCATGGTGGCCTCGGTGTCTGCCGCTGCGGAGGTCGGGGTCGCGGCCATTTCTGTTACGGTCGTTGGAGAAGTGGGGGTACTGGGGGCTTCTGTTACGGTCATCACGGGGGTACTGGTCGCCATCATGGGCATTTCAGTGGGGGCAGCCGTCTCCATTCCCATGGCGGGGGTGGAGGGGGGGGGTTGCAACTGTTCTTCCTCGGTGCATGCCGCAAGCATCAGCGCTGCAAGAAGACTCAAGACTAGCAAATGGATGATCCCATGTCGCATGTTTCGTACTCCTTTCCTTGTCGTGTCCTTAATTCATTCACTACGTACCTTACCCTATCGTGCAAACCTGTCAACCTGTCAATCTGTCATCCAGATTCCTATGGGGTACAGGTGGTGTCCCTGAGTAAGAGGAAGAATCAACCAGTGAGCCGGACAATCCCCGGCTCAACTCGGGATGGCTCGCTTGCCAACCTGGGAAATACGGTCCAGCATAATGGCCAGGAACAGCACGGCCAGCCCCGCCGAGGCAGCCCGGGCAATATCCAGGCGTCCGACTGCTCGCAAGATTTCCTGCCCCAGACCGCCGCCCGCAATCAGTGAGACAATCACGACCATGGAGAGCGCCAGCATCAAGGTCTGGTTCAGCCCGGCCATAATCGTGGGCAGGGCTACGGGGATCTGCACCTCAAAGAGCAGTTGCATCCCGTCGGCTCCGAATGCCTCCCCCGCCTCGACCAGGCTCCCCGCCACCTGCCGAATGCCCAGGTTGGTCAGGCGGACAATGGGCGGGAGGGCAAAAACGATGGTGGCCAGGGTGCCGGGCACCGGCCCGGTGCCGAAGAGCATCACGACCGGGACCAGGTAGACAAAGGGGTGTATCGTCTGCATTGCGTCGAGCACCGGGCGCAAAATGCCATCGGCGGAGTCGCTCCGGGCGGCGATAATCCCGAGCGGGATGCCTACGGCAATACAGAAGGCCAGCGTGGTCAGGATCATGCTCAGGGTGCTCATGGTGAGGTCCCAGTGGCCCATCAGGCCGGTGAGCAGCAGGAAGCTGCCGGTGAGCAGGGCCAGCGACCACCCCGAACGCAGCACCGCGAGCAGCACCGTTCCGATGTTCTCGCCCTCAGCAAGCATGCGAACATGTCTGGCCCCATTTTTGAGCAGGCTGATGAGCATGACAATCAGAATGACCGCATACCAGGGCATCCAGAGCAAGAAGGCTTCGGACGCATCAAGCACCTGTCCAATAGGCCACTGAATGCCATCAAAAAAGAAGGTGGCATTATCAACCAGCCAGTCAACTCCGTTTTCAATCCATTCCCCGAGGGGTATTTCAAATTGTTCAGGAAACCCTGCCATTGGTTTTTCTCCTTTGGTTCTGGTTTGGCATTTGCAATTTTAGTGCCAGGTGGACGGTCTATGGTCGAGACTATCTATAAAATCTATTGCGGGCCAGCATCCATACCCGTCACCGAGCGCATATCAACCATCTCACCGATTTTTTCGACCATTGCCAGGGTCGAAACTACGTCAATGGCATGAATAGTTCCCATCAGACGCCCGTTGTCGTTCACAACCGGGAGGGGCATATCTTCTGGGACGTGCTTATAGAATTTATTCATGGGGGTCGCGAGGGTCGTGGAGGGGATATCCCGCTCCATATACCGCTCTAACTTGCCATCTTTTCGACCTTTGTCGTGGTCGTGCAGCAAGCTCTGCTTGTTCAGATACCCCTTCAGCCGGTGCTGCTTGTCTACCAGGAAGAAATCAATATGCTCCTCTGCTCGCCACCGGTCCAGCGCGGTTTCAACGGTGTCGCGCCCCAGAACGAGGTAATCGGCGGAGCGCATGACCACCTCGGCAGGCAGCACGCGGCTCTGGTCGATGTCCTGGACAAATGCGGCAACATATTCGTCCTGCGGCTGCGTGCTGATTTCAACCGGGGTGCCAATCTGGACAATCTGGCCTTCTTTCATAATGGCCACCCGGTCGCCAATACGCAGCGCCTCATTCAGGTCGTGGGTGATGAAGAGGACGGTCTTGTGCAGTTGTTCCTGGATGTTCAACAGTTCGTTTTGCATCTCACGGCGAATCAGCGGGTCAAGGGCCCCAAACGCCTCGTCCATCAGGAGGATTTCTGCGTCGGTGGCGAGGGCGCGAGCCAACCCCACGCGCTGCTTCATCCCCCCGCTGAGGCTGTCAAGTCCCTGTTCGGCCCACGGTCGCAGCCCGACCATGTTCAGCGTTTCCAGGGCCTTTTCGCGGCGTTCCTCCTCCTCGAAGCCTCGCACTTTCAGGCCAAACGCCACATTGTCAAGGACATTTTTATGGGGGAAGAGCGCAAAGTGCTGAAAGACCATGCTCAGCTTGGTACGGCGGAGTTCTCGCAGACGGTTCTTGTTGACCTTCAGAATATCTTCATCATCAATATAGATATGCCCGCTGGTCGGCTGGATCAGCCGATTGACGCAGCGGATCAGCGTCGATTTGCCCGAACCCGAGAGGCCCATCACGACAAAGGTTTCTCCCTCGCGCACGGTAAACGAAACGCCTCCAACCCCAATGACATGCCTGGTCTGCTCCAGGATATCGTTCTTCGAAGCTCCTTGCTGGAGAAGCTGTAACGCTGCCCCGCCCGGCTTTTTCCCGAAGATGACCACCAGGTCTTCAACACGGATTTTGACGCGGGACGGGTCCTCCGATTGCGATGTGCCATTGGTATGCGGTGTGTTATTGGTATGCATGGGTATTCACAACTTTCCAGTTCCTGCTTCTGCCTGCGCCACGGGTGAAATTCAGGCAGAGGGCGAAGAACGCACCAGGCAGTTGACAGGCATGGTAACGGTCCTGACAGAGTCACGACCAGGGATGACCAATCTCTACTTGTTTATGTGCATAATAGTTCAGTACAATGCATTCTGTAGCTCTACCTGGTGCTTCAACCAGATTTCTTCTGTGCGTCAATGTGGTTGAAGCACTAGCCATAGCTCCGACGCTTATTGTAGCAGCAATGCAACAGGATGGCAAGGCGATGCTTGCCATCTTCATGGCTACTGCAAAGTCTTATGTTTACTCGCTGGTACGGACATGGTAGTCCTCAAACGGTAGTGGTTTTATGCCAGCGACGCATTGTAATGATGGATGAAATACCAGAGGGTAATCCTGAAAGTGTCGTGATTTATCCTGTTGCCAGCGATGCATTATAATGGTGGACGAATACCAGATTGCCCCGATATGATTTCGGACACGGCAGCATTTGGTGTGTTCCTTCTGCTGGAGACGCTCGACCGCCGCGAGGGGTTGCCCGACATCGCCGAGCGCACGACGACCGAGCCAGCCACCACGCCCGCGGGGAGGAACGTGGTGGTGGTGTGGGCGTGAGGGAAGAGGGAGCCAGCATTGCGGGCATCCCCTCCCGTTTCCCCAGAGGTGTGGTACAATTGCGGGAAAGAAAAATCCCATCCTCTTGCTTGCGAGGCACGGATGGGGGTTCCTTCGTCTCACCGATGCGTTGTATTTGCCGTGAGCTACGGTAGCACATCGGTGAGGCTGGCACAAGCCAACCAGAGCGGTTGCAGGGGACTCATCGGCGCATCTGGACCCATCGTTGAACTGACTAGCAGCAGGGCAGAAGAAAAGAAGCATATGCGTATTTGTCTGGATCTCACCAGTGGAAGCGGCTGCCGCCACGCCAACCCGAACACGGCCAGACGGTGCCAGCAGTGTGGGCGACCCCTGCGGAACGTGCTGGAACTGCACGACCCCGGCACCCTGGTGCAGCACTACCGTATTGAGCGCGTTCTCGGGCACGGCGGGTTTGGCGCAGTCTACCAGGCCGAAGACACCCGCCGCGGCAGCTTTGTGGCGCTCAAGGAAACCT
>DAOTUF010000668.1:0-10338 GCA_034437495.1 Chloroflexaceae bacterium
ATGAGACAGGGGGCCGGTCATGCGTCATGCGTTATTCGTTAGAGCAAAAAGGAGAAGATTCGTGAAACGTCTATTCCGTCACCTCTCGTTCGTTCTGTCGGCTCTGTTCATCTTCAGTCACGTGCTGGCAACTGCGGCCCCACCTGGCCGCCTTGTCCACGCCGCGGGGACCCCACCAGAGGGGCAGAACTCGCCGCCTCGCCCTGCTATTCGGCTCGAACAGGCCCCCGTGACGACGCTGGTGGTGAACAGCACCGCCGACCTGGAGCAGGATACCACGACTATCTGTACGGGCAACACCACCTGCACCCTGCGGCGGGCCATCAACGAGGCCGTCGACCTGCCATCAGAGGAGCGCCCGGTGCTCATCCGCTTCGATATCCCCACCAGCGATACGGGCTACCTGGGGGATGACCTGGGAGCCTGGAGAATCTCGCTCCCGGGCAACCCGGACAGCCTACAACCCATCACGGGCGGGCAGGTCATCATTGATGGGGAGCGACCGGAGGGGCAGGGTCCGCGCATCTTTCTCACCGTGGACGACTCCGTCACGACCACCGGGGAGCGGTTGCAGTTTGGCGAAACCGTCACCGATGGCAATAACAACGTGGTGCGCGGGTTGGGCTTGCAGGGCATCAGCATCCGGATGGTGGGCAGCAACAACACCATTGAGGACAACTGGCTCGGCCTGACCGAGGATGGCACCGAAATCTGGTTCCTCCACAGCGACAATATGCAGTTCAATATGGGTGAAGAAGCAGGTCAGGACTACTCCTCCTTCCAGGGCAACCCCGCCTCTGGCAATGGCGCGTTCATCAGCGACCGCGAGGAGAGCGAGGGCAACGTCATCCGCAACAACGTCGTGACCGGGGCGAAGTTCGGGCGGGCCATCAAGATGGACGGCTCTGGCGGGGAAATCAGCGGCAACCTCATCGGCACCCGCGCCGACGGGACCATCCCCGACGTTGCCGCCAACCGCCGGTGCCAGCCAACCGCCCTCTACCATAACTGGTTTGGCGGATGGGGTATCCAGGTGGGGGGCGACAACAATGTTATCGAACAAAATACCCTGGTCGGGTTGCTGACCTACAGCCTCGACAGCGAATTGACCCCTCCCGTCGCAATCCAGTCCAGCAGCACTGCCGAGGGGAACACCTTTCGGAACAACTCCGTCGGGGTGGACGTGAATGGCAAAGACGTGGGGGTGTGCGGCGATGGTTTCGTTATCAATGGAATGGACCTGCTGATTGAAGGGAACACCTTTGCGCGGGTCGGCGGCGTGACGTTTGGCATCTACGGCAGTTCCACTTCGCTGGACGCCATCACCTTCACGGGCAACACCGTGCGGGAGAGCCGCTCGTCTAGCGATGGCACGGTCTGGCAAACCCTGCCCGACTTCGGGCCAAATGTCCCTTCGGCCTACGAGCAGTTCAACCCCGCCGTCGTCACCTCGATTTCCGAAGACCGCATGATGGTGAGTGGGACGCAGGGAGCAGACAGTCCGTGTGGTGGCTGTACGATTGAACTCTTCCGCGACAACATCGACGACCGCATTGAAACCTGGCCGCTGGAGACGACCGCGGCAGTTATTGCGGACGCGGAAGGCACCTGGAGCGCGACCCTTGCCGCTCCCCTGCCCGAAGGCGCAGCCATCCGAACGACGACGACGACGGCAGAGAACAACCAGATAGACGGGCAGTCGGCGGGTACGACCAGCAAGGTGTCGGTGCTCTACGGGCCGGAGGGAGAGATAGCCCCCACGCCAGACCCCCGCACCTCCCCCCCGCCCGAATCGGCTCCGACCATCCCTACCATTCAGCCGCGGCCCGTGCCCACTATGCCCACCCTGACCTACAACACCGTCATCACCGTGACCAGCACCGAGGACCCCAACCTGAGCAAGAGTGAGACGTGCTACTCCGGGACCTCCTCCGACCATTCACCCTGCACGCTGCGGCGGGCCATCAACGAGGTCAGGACCCTCAGAACCATCACCGAAACCAAACCCCTGCTCATCCGCTTCGACCTCCCCGTCACGGATACCAACTACCTCGAAGACCTGGGTATCTGGAAAATCACCCTCGACAGCGATGAACCGCTGCGGATTGAGGGAGGGCAGGTGACGGTTGATGGGCGAACGCAGCCCGGCGCACGCGCCGACGGTCTGGACGGGCCGCGCATCATCATCACCGATACGCCCGAACGGATAACGCTGGATGGCGGCGAGAGTATCTTTGTGGGGTTGGCGCTCCAGGGGGTCGGGTTGCAGGTGAATGGCAGCAGCAACTTCATTGAAAGCAACTGGCTTGGCCTCTCCGACGATGGGATGGGGTTGTACTTCCCCGACGACGACCCGACCGAGAACCCCGATACCTACATCAAGGACACCGAAAATGTCTTCAACAATGTGTTCCGGAACAACGTGCTGGCCGGGTCGCGCTCACGCGCCATCGACGTGAACTCCAACGCCTCGTGGGTGGTGGGCAACCACATCGGTACCCGCGGCGACCGCACCATCCCGCTCCCCTCCGATATGGCAACGATGTGCGAGCAAGACCCCGATAGCGGTACCTGGTTCGGGGGCTTCGGTTTCCGGGTCACTGGCTCTGGCAACCAGGTGGGCGGCCCCAACCCCGAAGACTGGAACTACCTGGTCGGGATGCACGCGGCTTCATTGGGCAACTCGACCCCCCCGGAGGCTATCTGGCTCTCTGGCGGCGAATATCACCTCGTTATGAACAATATCATCGGGCAGGACCAGAATGGCACGATGGTCGGGGTGTGCGGCGATGGCATCGTCAATTCCTCCCAATTCTCGCTGGTCGTCGGAAACGATATCTACGGAAGCTGGCAGCGGGCCCTCTACCAGGTCAGCGGCGTGATTGGCAGCGTGTATGAGGGCAATGCCAATACCTACAGCCAGAACCTCATTGACTATAGCGTGGTGCCTATCGGCTTTTCGGACGTGGTGCCGCGAGACCTGAAACGGTTCAACCCGGCCAGGGTTACGCTGATTGATGGCACCACGGTGCAGGGGACTGCGGGGGATGACTACATTGACCCGGTGGATGGCTACCTCGTTCCGGGCCGGTGCCCCTTCTGCACGGTTGAAATCTTCCTGGACGACCAGGATGGCTACGGCGAAGCGCTGGACTACCTGGCCTCCGCCACCACCGATAGCAACGGCAACTGGCAGGCTACCCTTCCCGCTCCCCTGAGCGAGGGGCAGGGCCTCCGCACGACCTCCACCTCGGGCATCAACGCTCCCCCCGCCAATCACGTCTACTCGATTATGGGGTACGAAGCGGGGACCACATCGCAGCTTTCGCGGCTCTACACGATGGGGGGGATTGTCGGGGTGGAAATCATGGGGCCGGCGGAGGGGGAGGTCAACGAGACCCATACCTTTTCCGCGACGGTGACGACCATCGGTGAACCAGCCTTCCCCATCACCTATACCTGGAAGACGACCAACCAGCCGGAGGTGGTTCACCGCGTCGATAGCGCCACGGATACTATCACCCTGACGTGGGACAGTCTGACCACCTTCCCCATCTATCTAGACGTGGAGAATATCGGCGGGGAAGCCTCCGATACCGTCAGTGTGACCATGACGATGCCCCAACCCGAACCCGATGTACAGTTCGGGTCCACCACCTACCAGGTGGACGAGGGCGCAGGGACCGCCTCCGTCACCGTCACGCTGAGTATGGCGTCGGATGAGGCGGTGATGGTGGACTATGCGACGGGCGGCAGCGCCGACACCGCCGAGGCCACCAGCGACTATACCGCCATCAGCGGGACGCTGACATTTGCGGCGGGGGTGATGACGGAGACGCTGATGGTGCCTATCCTGGACGATGCGGAGGCGGAAGAGGACGAAACGGTGACGCTGACCCTGAGCGACCCGCAGAACGCTACCCTGGGCACCCCGGCCATAGCGACCCTGACGGTGATGGACAATGACGAGCCTGCTGTCATCCCCATGGTGCAGTTCGGGAGCGCGACGTTCAGCGCCGACGAAGGGGACGAAGCCGCGACCATCGAGGTGACGCTGAGTGAGCCAGCAACCCGGGCCGTGACGGTGACGGCTGCCACCAGCGATGGCACCGCCACGGAGGGAGACGACTATACCGTCATCAGCGGGACGCTGACATTTGCGGCGGGGGTGATGACGGAGACGCTGATGGTGCCCATCACCGACGACGCGGAGGACGAGGACGACGAAACGGTGACGCTGACCCTGAGCGACCCGCAGAACGCCACCCTGGGCGACCCGTCCAGTGCCACGCTGACCATTGGTGACGATGACGGGACCGGGGAACCGACGCTTGAGACCAACCACGAGACGGGGGCACCGGGCAGTGTGTTCATCTTCACCGCCACGAACGTCCCGGCTGGCGCGTCCGTCACCATCGAACTGCGGCGACCGGGCGAGACCAGCTACCAGACCATCGCCCCGCCGCCGCAAATCACCACTGGCAGCGATGGAACCCTGGTGTTCGTGCTGGTGGTGCCAGAGGACGCGCCAGAGGGCACCTACCACATTCGGGTAACGATGACCACGCCTGACCCGTCTGACACCGTATCACTGGCGGCGGACACGGTGCTGACAGCGGAGGTGGAGATTGATGCCGACGCGACCAGGCATACCGATATGCCGTCTGACCCCGAGGTGCCCGTCATTGACCTGGGCAGCGTGGGGCAGCGGGTCGTCTACCTGCCGCTCATTCGCCGCCAGGACTGAGCCTGAGCCTGATGAGAACCGTGAGGTGTGAGAAGCAGTAAAGCAGTAGGTAATGGGTAATGGGTGATGGGTGGTGCGGGACCGGGACCTTCAGAGCGACCGGTCAGGGACCACCCGTCACTGCTCTTCTTTCCTGTCCCCTCGCTGCCTGGTTCAAGGCATAGGCGATGCCGTTCTGCAAATTCCCCCGCGTCACAATGCCGCCCAGGTTTGCCCCGAGATGCACGAGCGTCTGCGCCATCGCCGCGCCGATGCCGGTGAGCACCACCTGTGCCCCAAGCAAGCGCACGGCCTGTGCTGCCTGCATCAGCGCGTTGGCGACCTGCGTGTCAACCACCTGCACCCCAGTAATGTCAACAATGGCAGTATCGGCGCGGTGGATGGCAACCCCATCCAGGAGCGTCCCCATAATCTGTTGGGCCCGCTGGCTGTCAATCGTGCCGATGAGCGGCATAATCACCACCCCCGCGGAGATGGGCAGCAGCGGCGCGGAAAGTTCGCGCAGGGTGGCACGCTGCGCCTCGATAATTTGCTGCTGGAGCGCTGTACGTTCGGCCTCGGCTTGCTTGCGTTCGGTGACATCACGGACGACGCCCAGGACAAATTCCTGTCCCTCCATCTGAAGGTACGTGGCGGTTACTTCCACTGGAAAGGTGCTGCCATCCTTGCGTCGGTGCAGCGACTCCAGGGTTATCGTGCCAACTTGTTTTACATATTCCCACATCGGCTGCCACTGGTCGGGAGGGAAGTTGGGGTCAAGGTCGGGCAGGGTCATCGTTAGCAATTCCTCACACGTATAGCCCAGGTTCTGGCACACCGCCTTATTCACATAGACCAGGCGTCCTGTAGTATCTTGCCATTCCACCATATCGCTGGCATTGTCGAGGGCAAACTGCCGCAGCTGCAACTCTTCTTCCTGCTGCTTGCGCTCCGTGATGTCTTCAAATGCCCCCAGAATCCCATTTACCATACCATCGGGGTCGTACAGCGGCAGCTTGTTGGTCCGTATCCATCGCTGTTCCCCCCGCGCGGTCAACATTGGCTCTTCGATATTCAGTTCGGGCGTGTCAGCATCCATCACGCGGCGGTCCACCGTGCGGAAGAACTCCGCTTCTTCGGGCTTCCAGGGCAGGTCATAGTCCGTCTTGCCGACGATTTCGGAGGGCAAACGACAACCTGCCATCGTTGCAAAAGTCTGGTTGGAACCGCAATACACCAGCTCTCGGTCTTTCCAGAAAATCGCCATTGGCAGGGCATCCATCACCGTTTGAAGCATCTGCTGGTTCTGGAGCAGTTCTCTCGTGCGGGTCTCGACTCGCTGCTCCAGTTCCGCGTTCAGTTGTCGCACCACCTCCTCGGCCCGCACCCGGTCGGTCACATCCTGGATAATCCCGAACATCCGCACCGGAGTCCCATCAGCAGCGCGGGTCTGCTCTCCCTCGGCATACACGCTGCGCTCCGTGCCATCTGGTTGGATGACCCGATACTGGATGAGGTAGGGGATATCTTCAGCCAGGGTCCGCTGAATGGCCTCCTGGACAGCCGTGGTGTCTTCGGGATGAATGGCCTGCACGAAGGCGTCAAAGGTGGGAGTGAACGAGCGGGGTTGGTAGCCAAAAATGCGATACACCTCGTCGGACCAGGTGAGCACCCCGGTGGCGATATCCCATTCCCAGTTGCCCAGATGCGCGAGCCGCTGCGCCTCGTTCAGGCTGGCTTCACGCTGGCGCAAGGCAACTTCCATCTGCCGACGCTCGGTGATGTCTCTCGTGATGCCCCGGTAGCCACACCAGTTCCCGTGCTGGTCAAAGAGGGGAATACCACTGATTTCTACCTGCACGGTCCGACCGTCCCGGTGGACATTGGCGGTTTCTACGCCGCGAAAGGGCTGATGGGCCGTGATGATAGGGACCAGGACGGACGGCATACGCTGCCTTTCCTCCGGGGGGGAGATATCGCCAGGGGTTTTGCCAAGCAGTTCATCCGGTTCGTAGCCCAGAAGCTCCTGTGATTTGGGACTGACGAAGGTGAACCTGGTGCTGGCATCGATTTCCCATATCCAGTCGGTGCTGAACTCCAACAGGTCATTGAGGCGACGAAACTCTTCGCGGGAGGCTGCTTCGACGGAGGCCTCTTGCTGCGCATTTTGCTGCTCTAGCTCGGCCACGCGCTGCCGGAGCGCTTCGTTCTCTGCCTGCATCTTTTCGACTGATGTCCTCATACTTTCTGGCTCCTTATGATACCTGATAGTGAAGATTGGTGGTGGCCTGGACGACGTGGTGGTGCTGTTGGAGCCAGTCTTCGAAGGAGGACAGACGACAGACGGTGGTTGCGCTGCTGGAGCACGAAGGCGAGGAACAGGACGGTCCGTTGCCCACAAGACAGCCCCTCCCACGTGCGGTGGGGCTGCCAGCGCTGGTCAGCGGGGTCGCTGCATCTGCTCCATCCGGGTAATCTCCAGCAAAATAGCAAGGAAAAATATCATCCCCCGCCCTCATGCTCATGCTCCTCCACGAGGTAACGCCGCACCGCGTCGAGCGCTAGATTGGCCACATATTCCCACCCCTGCGGATGGCGGAGATCAGCGGATTGTTTGACGAAGCGGTCCCCCTCTCGAAAGGCCAGCGCCACACACACCGAAGTAAACCCGTCCTCATCGGCCTTTGCCGCAGCCTGAATCCCTACCCCCAGAGTGCAGGCGTAGTTTGCCATAGCGCTGTAGGCTCCCGCATGGGCCAGAGGGGCTATGGATGAGGCATCGGCGGACGGAGTGGGAGGGCGGATAATGACCCCACAGACCTGCGCCAACCCGTCGGGCAGAGCACTCAGAGCGCGGTACAGCGGAGCCATCGGATTGCCTTCGTAGATTGCCAGAGAGCAATGGTGCCTGGCAAGCAGCTGCACCACCTGTTGCTCCAGCGGTTCGTCTCCCACCAGCGCACTCCCCAGACGTTCCCGCAAGGCCGTTTCGACCGGGGCAATGAGGGCTTCGGCTGCTGCCCTGGTCTCCCCACGTGCCACGATGCGCAGTTCGCACTGTCCCTGTCTGGCCGAGGTTCCCACAGTCGGATTGTCAAGCCGCATCAGATCGACAATCTGTTCCCCTATCACGCTCTCGCCCATCCCCGCCACGTAGAGCGTCCGTACGACCATGGTCCCGCTTGCTCCCCACTCATCCCGCAGGTAGGGCAAAACGGCGGTCGTGAAGAGGGTCTGCATCTCGCGTGGGACGCCCGGCAGCGCGATGAGGGTTCCCCGCCCATCTTCCCCTTCCACCAGAAAGGCCGGAGCCGTTCCCTGGGTATTTTCGAGGGCGCGGCCTCCCTGCGGAACGTAGGCTTGCAGCCGGTTTGTATCGCTCATCGGGCGCTGCATAGCGGCAAAGCGAGCGGCTATCTGGTCCAGCAAGTCCTGGCGAAATTCCAGGGGGCGACCAAGCGCCTGCGCCGCTGCCTCCCGGGTCAGGTCATCGAGGGTTGGGCCGAGGCCGCCCGTGCAGATGACCAGATCGGCGCGGTTCAGGGCTTCTTCAATGGCTGCGGTGATGCGCTCGCGGTGATCGTCTACCAGGCTCACCCGGAGCAGGGGGATGCCCAGGTCGGCCAGATGACGGGCAAGGTATGCGCTGTTGGTGTCAACCGTGACTCCGAGGAGCAGTTCGGAACCAATGGCAATGATTTCTGCGTTCATCACTCCCCTACAGCATTTCTATTTCATAGGAGACCAGCGGGATATCCGGTCGCCGCTGCTCAATGAACTTGACCACCGCTTCAAGTTGACCGTGGGCATATTGGTGGGAGGTTGAAACACAGGCAATCCCGAGCACGGCTTTTTGCCACATATCCTGGGCGTCCACTTCCGCCGCGGAAACGTTGAACTCGTTGCGCACCCGCGCCAGCAGCGACCTGACGACCTGTCGCTTGTCTTTCAGGGAATGGACCCCCGGAAGGTAGAGCGTTATCACACACGATCCGATAACCATAGGCGTACCAGGCTTATCAGGCTTATCAGGCTTATCATCATAGCGCTTGAAGAGACCCTCTGCAACGCATGGTTCGTTTCCGTGCCCCTTCTTCCCCCTCTCTGCTGCCCAGAAAGGCGGGTCACTCCTCATTATGAGGCCACGTACAGGTCCACATGGTTGCCGAACCCGGGCCGAGGTTCAAATCAATGGTAAACTCAATATCGGAGCTTGAGAAGAGCTGGAGGGCCGTTGCTTCGTCAAACGAGGTCGGGAGACCCTCTTTCATCAGCAGGAGGTTCCCTATGCGCAGTTCGAGCAGGTCCGGGCGGACCTCGATGCCGCTGGCCCCCACCGCTGCCAGGAGCGTCCCCCAATCTGGTTGCCCACACGTACACGCCTGCCGAACGGAGGTCGAACGGGCCACGGTCTGCGCAATCTGCCGCGCCGTCGGCTCGTCAATGGCCCCGTGGACCGTAATCTTGATAACCTTCCCGTTCCCTCCCGCATCGCGCACCACCTGTTCTGCCAGGTCTGCGGTCAGCGCATCAAGGGCTTCCTGCCAGGCTCCATATTCCCACGAACTGGCTTCGACCACCGGTTCCCCTTCGGCGGCTCCGTTGGCCAGGATGAGCACCGTATCATTGGGCGAGGTGTCCCCATCCAGGCTCAGGCGGCTGAACGAGCGCCCGACGCTCTGTTGAAGTGAGCGGTTCAGCAGACGGACATCAATGGCCAGGTCGGTCGTCATCAGGCACAGCAGGGTGGCCAAGCGCGGATGCACCATATTCGAGCCTTTGACCATTCCGGCCAGGGTAATACGGCGGCCCTCCCGAAGATGCACCCGGTAGACCTGTTCCTTGGGACGCGAGTCGGTCGTCAGGAGCGCCAGAGCCGCCCGCCGCCCGCCCCCACTGTCCAGTTCCGAGACGGCCCGACGGACACCGTCGCGCATGTTCTTCATCGGGAGGGGCACGCCGATAATCCCGCTGGACATCAGGAGCACACTGTCCCGCGGAATTTCCAGTTCATCCGCCAGAATCTTGGCACACTCAACCGCGTCGGCCAGTCCGGGCTGCCCCGTTCCGGCGTTGGCCTGGCCCGCGTTGGCCAGCACCGCCCGAATGCCCTCACGGTTGCGCGACAAAATGGCCTGACTGAAGAACACCGGGGCGGCTTTGGTGGTGCTGGTGGTGAACATGGCAGCAGCCTTGCACGGTCTCAGTGAATAGACAAGCGACAGATCGCGGGAGCGGCTGGTTCCACCCTTTAACCCGGCGGCAACTCCCGTTGCGCGATATTCAAGCGGACTGGAGATGTGACCATCCTCAAAGATCGTATAACTCATAGGTCAACTACACCGCTGGTCCTCTGGTCTTTGTGTCACCGAATCTTGCGCGGTGGAAGCCACGCCACTTCAGTGGCAGTGGAGGAAACCGAATCTTGCGCGGTGGAAGCCACGCCACTTCAGTGGCAGTGGAGGAAACCGCGCTCCTCTTTTCCGAATCTTGCGCGGTGGAAGCCACGCCACTTCAGTGGCCGTGGAGGAAACCGCGCTCCTCTTTTCTTTTACTCCAACCATTCCACAACGTCGTCCTGGGCTGGTTTTTCGCCTTACGGCGGGAAAACC
>DAOTUF010000669.1:0-24173 GCA_034437495.1 Chloroflexaceae bacterium
CGGGTGCAAAGCGTACTTTCGGGTACGTTTGAACACGGAGAAAGTAGCAGGAACCCTATGCAAAACACACCGGCTACGAAGCAACCATCGGCCCACTGCCAGGGAAACGGAGCAGGAGCAGGAGCGGGAACGGGAACGGGAACAGGGGCAAAATTCGCAGAAAAACCAGAACGTTCATTGCGTATTGCCTTTGTTGACTATGTGCTTGAACCCGATAAGCCCGGGCGCACCGGCCTTTCTGATAAGGTGTGGGATATGGCAAGCGAACTGATCCACCAGGGCCACGAAGCCCATATCGCTGCTTCGTACCATACCAGAACTTACCCCGACCCGCGGGTCATCGTCCACAACTTCCCCACCCCCCCTATCGGCTATCGGAACATCGTCGGCCAGCTCTGGATCATCAAGCGTGCCGCGAAGATGCTGAAAAAGGTGCAGCCAGATATTGTCCACGCCCCCGAATATGTGTCGACCGCGGTGCTGGCGACCCTTGGTGTGAAGATACCGCTGGTGCTCACGGTACCGGGCAATATCTTTCATCGTATTCAGGAGGGACACAACTTCGAATGGCACTTTGTGCAGGTGCTCAAGTGGGCGGCCCGGACCTCGGCCCGCTCGTGCGGCAAGATTATCGCGACCAGCGAAGAGATGAAATACTGGTGGGAGCGGAGCGGTAGCCCTCCCGAAAACACCCTCTGGATACCCAACGGTGTCAACATCGAACGGTTTTACCCGGTGGAACACGCCCGGGAAACGCTCGGTCTGCCATCCGGCCCGCTGCTGCTGCTCTATGTGGGCCGCTTTTCCAAAGAAAAAGGCTTGCTCGACCTGATCTATGCCCTGAAGCAGATGCAGCCAGACCCCACCCCTGAACAGATACAGGTGATACTGGTTGGCAAGGGCGACCAGCGACAGGAACTCGTCCGGGCCGTTCAGACCAACGGACTGGACGATGTGGTGACACTGCGGGACTGGGTATCCCAGGATGACCTGCGCGTCTGGTATTCAGCGGCGGATGCGCTCGTATTGCCCAGTCACAGCGAAGGGTTTAGCCGCACTATCCCCGAAGCGATGTGCTGCGGCACCCCGGTGATTGGCTCGAAGATCACCGGCACGGAAGATCATGTCCACAATCAGGTCACGGGGGTGCTCTTCCCTGCCCGCGACCGGGCAGCGCTGGCCGAGGTGCTGGAGCAGGTCAGGTCTCAGCCGGAAATGCTGCGGCAGATGCGAACGCCAACGCTGGCCTATGCCCGCGAGCATCTTACCTGGCCGCGGGTACTCAAACGGATTATTGCGGAAGTCTATTATCCTCTGGTGCAGCCATGAATATCGCGCATTTGCTCGGGAACCAGTACCTCCCCCGCTCGCCTGACGAAGAGGGTGCTGGTGGAGTGACCCGCGTGGCGCTCGAACTGGCCCGCGCTCAGGTCGAGATGGGGCACCAGGTCTCCGTGGTCGTGGTTGACCGCGAGAAGTGGCGCACAGAATGGCGGGGGGTTCGGCTGCGGGGAGTGCCTATATACCACCGGGCCAGGGTACGGGTGGGGACCTGTCAGTTCGACTTCCGCCGCCACCTCCCCTACCTCCTCTTCACCCTGCGCCAGCCGGTGGATGTGGTGCAGGGGCATGCCTATAGCTATATGCGGTTTTTGCGGGCCCCGGCCCGGCTGGTTCACTACCATGGAGACCCGTTCTACCGTGGTCGCAAAAACGAAGGACTTGACCTGAAACAGGCCGATTTCCAGAACATTGCTCGCTTCAGCCACGCCCAGATTGCCGTCAGCCAGTTTGTGGCCGATGAATTGCAGCACGGCTTCGGTGCGGCGGGCAGCGTGCATGTGGTGCATAACGGGGTGAATACGGAACACTTCAATCCCCACCTGTGGCACGAGGCGGGCACCCACCTGCGCCGCACCCACGGCATCCCTGCCCATGCGGTGGTCTTCCTCTTTGCGGGGGCCATTGTTCCCGAAAAGGGCGTGCTCCACCTGGCCCGCGCCTTTGTGCAGCTCGCTGCCGAAACCCCCAATACGCATCTGATGCTGGCAGGAGGCAGCCGATTGTGGGGCAGCGCCTTTGCCAACAAAAACGACCACGACCACTACGAACACCAGGTTGTCCAGGAACTCCAACCGCTCCAGGCAGCAGGACGCGCC
The DNA here is from genome assembly GCA_034437495.1 of Chloroflexaceae bacterium. Lineage (GTDB taxonomy): Bacteria > Chloroflexota > Chloroflexia > Chloroflexales > Chloroflexaceae > JAAUSY01. Next base: position 2,160 of record DAOTUF010000669.1, read on the forward strand.
CACCTTCTGGGTAAGGTCAGCAGTGCCCAGATGCCGACCCTCTACGCAGCGTGCGATATGCTCATTCTCCCCTCCACCTGTCGGGAGGCGTTTCCTCTGGTTGTCCTGGAAGCGCTGGCCTGCGGACGACCGGTCATTGGCTCACAAACGGGGGGCATTGTCGAACTGATAAACGACCAGACGGGGATGCTGGTGGAGCCGGGCAATCAGCACAGCCTTGCAACTGCCATGCGCACCCTGAGAGATGCCCCCGCACTCCGGGCACAGCTTGGAACTGCGGCCCGGCAACAGTCCCTGCGTTTTTCGTGGGAAACCGCAGCCCGCACCCTCGACACGATCTACCAGCAAATTCTTCAGCAGAAACAGAGGTAGCAGATGTCCCGTCGCTCACAGATGGTACCAGCGGGGGTACTCGCTATCGTCGTCTTTCTGCTTTTCTATGGGGTTGATATGGTGAGCGAGCGACAGCAGGCCGCAGAAAAAGAGCCACCCCTATTACCAGCAGGGGCCGATATCCCCCCACCCGACCCGACCCGGTCCCTGGAGGTCTATCGCCCGGTGACGTTCCTGATTGAACGTTTCTCGGTGCCCGCGTCAGAAACCGACCTGGAAGAAGATTTCGCTGCCCCCATCTGGATAACCATCATCCCTCGTGGGCGTCCCCTTGCTTCCGACCTGACCACGAAGGACCTGGTGGAACGGTGGTGGGAGATAGGCAATACCACCACCGATGTCTACCTCTTTGCTCCAAGAACCCCGGAAAATGTGCGGCTGGTGCTCGAATTTGTGCCGCTGGTGGGCGGACAATCCGAGGCCAGAATCTATGCCAATGGAGGAGCAACCGGACCGTATGGGACCCAGAAGGTCGAATATGACCTGACCAGCCGCCGCTTCCAGGTATTGAGCAACCACGGCTTCCCCAATGTGCGGGTGTATCCTCAAGGTGGGTGGTGGGTCAACCAGCATGGACAAACCAACTACAACTTGCAGGTCCTAATTGATGGGGCCCTCCCACCTGGCGGATACCCATATGAAGCACAGGTGGTGGATGGAACGGTGGACTGGGACGTGCGCGTGGGCAGCGATGAGCCGGGGACTCCCTCCTGGCAGAGCACCATCATCCGAAACGACTCGGCCCCGACGCGCAGCTATGCCCGGTTTGGGTTCTCAACGCGCATGCCTGAGAGCAGCCCCCCCTTTCAGGTTGCCGATCCCTTTATGCCCTCCTTTCCCCACCTTGACCTGGGGTTGGGGTCGATGGACCCGCTGAAGGAACGTTCAGAGATACTCTACAACCGGCTGCGCGGCCTGGGGGCCGGGATTGACCCGTCGAAGAAGAATACCAGACCTCTCTACTACGATATGACCTGGCAGCACTTTCGATTGAATGGCTTTGTGGGTATTCAGACTGCTGGCTCCTATTACTACAACTCCTACTTGCTCCCCCCCATCATCGCATTCGAGTCACCCTATGCGTTCTACAACTATGACCCTGATGTTCGGACCAACCCGGAGCGTCGCCATGTTCATTTGCTGGTTCGCGCCGAATATTCGCCGCTGGAAGACCCTTTTGCCCATAAGACCCGCAAAGACCGCTCAACGTTTCGGTATACCTGGAAAACCGAAGATGAACTGTTGTGGCGCTATTCGATAGATGTGGCGGGGTCCTACCGCTACACCGAAGAGGTTCAGATAGGCAACACGTCCTTCATAGGGGTGCCACCGGAGAGCTACCCTCACTGGGTGATGTCGAAGCAATGGCCTGTCACCACCTTTGTCGAATCGATAGAGGGGACCCAGGGTTCCGAGGGGATATATTACTACACCGCGCAGTCGGAAGAAAGCCAACCCTGGATAGATGGCTATTATGATGAAGTCCCCATCCATTTCAAGGTCCCCGACCTGGAGCCAGGCGAAGGGCTATCCATCACTTCCCGCTCGGACCTCAGCCTGGTGGTTGACTATCGCGGAGAATATAGCGCCAGTTATTTCCGGAAACCGGAACTTTATTTCAGCCCGCTCGACAAACGGTTGCACCTGCTCCACGCGGATGGGGGGGTGTGGTATGTGGCCGGCGGCGAGAAGCTCGGCGACCATCGTATCCTGCGCATGCACAATCTGCGCAAGGATGCCTATATTGATGGGTGGACGCTCGAATATCTAGCGGCGCAATCGCCACCCGAAGGGGTGGACATCGAGGAATGGTCGCCCAGAGCGTGGCCGGGCAGGGTCGAACAGGCATTGTATGCATTTGATAACCATATGATCTATTCGGGAGCAGCAGGCACGGAACTACGCCGGGTTTCGGACTATGAGCCAGCGCTGTTCACCATCTTCCCGCCTACTGATGCGCAAACCTGGAACCGCTTTCGCCAGCGGCTTCGCCCCTTTGATGGCCACCAGAGCGACCCGACCGCACTGCACCAGTGGATACAGACATTTGACGGGACGACCCTCATCAGTTCGACCGGTGCCATTAGCCCGGTCCAGGCGACCAGGAGCGGGTTTCGGTTTCAGATAGCATTGCAACCGGGGTTTCGCTTGCAGGGGGCCTGCCAGCAAGCGGGGGTGGGGCCGGGGACCTACCTTGTGCATGTTCAGAACGAGGGAGATTGTCAGCTTGAACCAGCTACCACCCCGATCCCCCAGGTGTCCGTGCTGCCCACCACCCTCACCCAGTTCGAGCCAGGGTTTATCTATGTACGAGTGACCAACGAAGACCGAGGGGACTTGAGAGGGGTGAACATTGCTCTACAGCCCACCACCCCCGACGGTCAGGAAGGGCAGACGCTCTACCACGAGCGCGATTTGCTGGCGGGCGATGATATCACTCTCGGTTTTCGGTGGCCCCCGGTGGCCATTGATGTCCAAACACTGGAAGCCGGGCCGTGGTCGTTTGTGGGGCGTGTTGTCACCCGGCAGGGCATCATCCTCTCCAGTTCGGAGCCAGTGCAGATTGTGGTGGGGGAGGGGACAGCGGGCCACCTGGGGGGTATCGTCGGGATATGGCCCGTTTTGGTCCTGATTATCGGGGCCGGCACCAGTATGATGGCGTTCACCGCCTGGAAGCTGTGGAGCGCCACCGGGCTGGAGCAGGCTCCCCAGTCCAGCGTTCGTTTTGATTTGACCGAAAACCCGGACTATGCAGAGTGAAACCAATCCCGTCCCGCAGCATGCTGAGTCGCCCACGTCTCGCCGCATTTCCGTGTGGGGGGTGCTGACTCCGCTGCTCTATATGCTGACCCTTGGGAGCTATTTCATTGCGCGGTTTGAGGGGCGTTGGGCCGAAGTTGATACCGTCCTCTTCACCAGTGCCATCAGGAATATCAGGCAGAGCGGGCACCTGGTGCCTGGGAGCGGCGAAATCTACCCCGGCGGGTATGGCTATCAGAGCATCTCACTTTTCGTGGTCGAGATGACCGGGCTGGAGGTCCAGCAGTTGCAGCAGCTCGGCTACCCCCTGCTGGCGGCGCTGGTGGTACTTCCGGCCTGGCTGCTCTATCGGGAGGTGAGCGGCACTCCCCGCGGCGCGACGATCTCCGCCATGCTCCTCTTTACCCAACCCGAATTTCTCTTTGTGATTATCCGTGGGTCGCACGAAAAGTTCACGCGCATCTCTATGCTTCTTTGCCTTTTCTTGCTGTTCCGCAGCTTCAAGCTGCGCGATAACACCCGCCTCTTCGGGCTGCATATCGGGCTATTCTATCTGCTAGCCTTTGCCTTTGCTTCCACCAACAACGCGCTGGCCTTCTCCTTTTTTATCTTGCTTGGCACTGCTATGGGCATGCGGTGGGGACAGGAGAACGTGTGGAGGGTGCGCACCTACCTGGCGCGGTGGACGCGCAAGATACCTCCGCCATCGCTGGGGCCGCTCTTTTCGCCTGATGTGCAGCGCCTCTTCTATGTCACGCTTATCTGTATCGGGTTGACCTATGTTGTGCTGCTCTATATCTACCCCTATGGCTTATCCAATGTTTCCTTTTTCACTCGGCTTGGGCAGGAAAGCGTCACGGTCGTGGCCGAAGGAAAGGTCAGTCAGGTCAACCCCTATAGGTATGTCAAAACCTCATGGACCAGTCCCTATTTCTACCTGCTGGTCAGCAGTTCCAACTGGATTCTGCTCGGGGGTGCTGCGCTCATCTGGGTCTGGAAGGGGGGACGCTGGCTCTGGAAGGGCGATACCCTCCGCACCGAGCAGGAATGGCTGCCGTGGCTGCTGTTTGCCTCCCTGGGGGTTCAGGCTTTCGGGTCGGTGGTGGTAGATGCAGGCGGGGGCGTGGGCAATATCCAGGTCCGGCTTTTCCCTTCCATCTCTATCATGTCCGTCATGCTGGTGGGGCCGGCGCTGGCCGGGTGGCGTCCTCCTGCTCGCCTGGCCCGACCGGTGCAACTGGGACTGACTGCAGCTATTGCGTTTGTCGCGATGGTGGCAGCGTTGAAAGTGACCAATGAGCCACTGTTAAGCAACAAGTGGGTGTTTTACCATCAGGAGGAGGTGGCGGCTCTGGAGTGGTGTGATACCCACCTGCGCTATGCCCATATCTGGAGCGAGTTTGACGAGCGCCTGGAGGTCACGTTCAGGTTGACCCAGGAAGCATCGCGCAACCAGAATCGGTATGCAATTGATTTCCTGCGTCGCCAGGAGATGCGCAATGTTCTGATAACCGATGTGACCCGTCGGCGCAGCCGGCGGCTGAAGATACCGCTGCCGCTTCCGCCGGATGCGTTTCGCGTCTACGACAATGGTCCGGCGCAGCTCTATCATCTGCGGCCCAGGACCCGCCACCAGCAGTAGAAGAAGAAAGTAGCAGAACGAGTATGCGTATTGGCTATCTGACCTATGGATTGGACCGCGCCCCTACGGGCATCGGGCGCTACGCTGTCGAGTTGGTGCGGGCTGCGAGGTCCTGTGCTGGTTCGAGCGGGATTGAGCTGGTGCTGCTGACGACCGAGCGCGAAGACCGCCACGGGTTGTGGGACCTCTTCGAGCACCATGCGCTGCCGGGGTGTTACCTGCTGCCGGGCTTGATGACGCTCGGACATGGGTGGCTCAGCCTTGCTGCCCGTCGTTACCACCTGGATATCATCCACGACCCGAATGGGGTGGCTCCCTTCCTGGGGCCACGCCTGGGGGTCCGGCGGGTCGTCACCATTCACGATATGTTTGCCTATGTCTACCCCGACAAGCACAATCGGCTCGATATCTGGCGCTATCGCTGGCAACTCCCCACGGCAGCGCGGCGGGCCGATGCGCTGATCACCGTCAGCGAGTGCTCTCGCCGCGATATTGAGCGCTTTTGGGGCATCGGTGCCGAATCGGTTTCTGTCGTTACTTCAGGCGTAGACCCTGCCTTCACGCCGGTCACGGATGCTGACGAGCAGCAGCGGGTGCTTTCGCGCTACGGCATCCGTCCGCCCTACCTTCTCTATGTGGGTAGTCTCAATGCCCGCAAGAACATCGCCCGGCTATTCGAGGCATTCGCTGCCATCCGCCCCCGCTATCCCCATCTCACGCTGGTGGTCGGCGGGAAGCGGCAGTGGCAAACCAGCGAGATTGATGCGACCTTTCGGCGGCTGCAACTCGAATCATGTGTCCACTTCACCGGCTACCTGGATGATGCCGACCTGCCCGCGCTCTACAGCGGTGCCCGCATGTTTCTCTTTCCCTCGCTCTACGAGGGCTTTGGCCTGCCGCCACTGGAAGCCATGGCCTGCAGCACTCCCGTCATCACCTCCAACGTCTCGTCGCTCCCCGAAGTCGTTGGCAATGCGGCGCTGCTGGTGGACCCCTTCCAGGTTGAGGAGATAGCCGGCGCGATATGCCGCGTGCTTGATGACCCGGTGCTGGCAGACCACCTGTGCACGGTGGGACGACAGCGGGCCATGGGCTTTACCTGGGAACGGACAGCTCACGAAACATTCCAGGTCTATCAGACGATGATGGAGCGATTTTCCAGGAAACCAGCATGAAACCAGCCTTGCCATGGTAGACAATATGCCACCTTCTTCAGATGTCCCCGGCCATGTCTCCACGGTGGTGCATCGCCGCGCTGCTTCCTTCTCTTCCTGGGATATCCAGGTAGTATTTCTGAGTGGAGGCATATTTGTGCTGCTGCTGTCCTTCGCGACCAGCCACCCCCTGCCCGGCGTATTGCGGGTGGGGCTTGGACTGTTCCATACCCTTTTCGTACCGGGCTACTGCCTGGTGGCGGCGCTCTTCCCTCGACGCGACGACATTGACTTGATAACGCGCGTGACGTTTGCCATCAGTACCAGCGCCATTGCCCTGGTGCTGCTGGCACTGCTGCTCGATAAGCTCGGGTGGGGTCTCTCGTTCCGCCCTATGCTGCACGCGCTCCTGGGCTGGAGCGTTGGTTTTAGCATCATTGCCATGTGGCGGCGCTGGCGGCTCGCATACCAGGACCAAGCATATCGCCCACCGAGCATGGGATTACTGCGCTGGTGGGGCACTTTGCCCGCCCGTCGGAAGACCCGTATGGTCATTGGCGGGGTGCTGTTCGTCGGGGCAGTCGGGCTGTGTGGGGGGGTGCTCATCCGCTCCTCGCATATGACGCCCCTCACCGAGTTTGCCATTCTCAGCACCGAGGGCACCGTACAGGGATATCCCCGTGAAGCCAGTTTGAACGACGATCTTCAGGTGATAGCGGAGATACGTAATCGTGAAGGACACCCCCACACGTACTGGATTGACGTGCGCGTTTCCGACGTGTGGGACCCCGGGCATGTGACATCCGTCACCAGGACCCCACCGTTTGAGGTGGTCCCGGGCGAAACCCACACCCTGCCTATCGTGTGGCGAATGCCCTGGACCGGGGAGGAACAGAAGGTTACATTTTTGCTCTTTATGGCGGGCAAGGAGACGTCCCCCTACCGCCAGTTGGACCTGGTCCTGGACCAGGTCGAGGACTCCGCTGCAGACGAGTGACCTTCGTTTGTTCTTTCTTTGAGCAACAGACGAACCACGACGGGACGATGGTCCGAGACCCCATCCTGGGGGGCAACCCACGCCGCGAGCGTTTGCCAGTGGTGGGAGTGGAAGACATGGTCAATACGAAACAGACAGGGGAGTCCCACCAGTGGGGCGCGTCCACAGGCGGAACGCTGCCCAGGGAAGGGGAAGGTGATAACGGGGTAGGTATGGCCAGTTCCCCTCCCTCCCTCGCGCCATGCATCTTGCAGTTCACTGGCGAGAATGGCGTAGCTCCGGTTGAGGGGGGTCGCGTTGAAGTCGCCTGCTATGATGAGCGGGGACGGGTGGTCCATGGCCAGTCCCCGCAGCATTTCGGCCTGCTGCTCTCGCTCGCGGGTAGCCTGTTCGATAGCAGTGGGAGAAGGCCCCTGTCCTCCCAAAATGCTGATCATGTGGATGTTCAGGATGGTGACGGGTACCGTGCCCAGGTCGAGCCTGAGCACCTGTGGTTGCCCGAGCCAGGCACCGGGGAGTCCCCCGCCGGTGCTCACCGGACGGATGGGGTAGCGGCTGATAACCCCCATCCCGCTGCGGCGGTGCAAATCGAACACCTGGTAGGGGTAGTGGTCGGCAAGGTCGCTCCAGATGGTCTCAGCGGTCTCCTGGCCGAGTTCCTGAAGGAATACGACATCGGGTGCGGAGTCCTGAATAGTAGCCGTCACCTGTCGGGCACAGGCGGTGCTTTTCATCGTGTTATAGGTCATCATCGTGAGGGAGGGCGATGGCCCGTCAGTGCGCGGGCGCAGGGGGGGCATCAGCACGTCCCCGAAGAGGAAGCCCCAGATGACCAGCGCTCCAAGGAGGGGGAAGCAGAGCGGCCAGTGACGGGTGACCAGGGCCACCAGGGCCACCGCCACCAGGGGAACAAACAGGTACCCCCCCAGGCTGTTGAGCAGAAAGAGCCACCACCATCTGTCCCCGGCCCAGATATGCAGCACTCCCCACACGACCAGGCCAACCAGGTAGCCATAGGCCAGGAGAAGCATGAGGGTTGCGTACAATTTCTGCACCGCCGCCTTTCGCATGCCAGGGGGTGGGTGCGCCGCTTCCTTGCGGCCCCCCCTTCAATTCCCCCCCTGCGGCACTATTGGGCCGGGGACGACGCCTCGGTGACACTCCGCTCGCCCTAAAGGGCGGCGGCTTCTTGGGGGTGCTCCCCACGGGAGTCCAAACCACAAGCCACTTGCCCCGGGATCCAGGGGACTACGCATGCTCCGCTTATCACCGAAGCGAGCCGCCGGTCTACGATACGTGAGCAGAACTGCTCGAACTCTACCGGTTTTACCCATCTGAAGGTTCGCAGATGGAACCCGATACCGATACGTTGGAAAGGTGCGCTCCCGATGCCTGAGAACCTCTAGTCTGCCCGTGGGCCTTCGGTTTATGGGTGGGAGACCGGAACCAATGATACCACGTGGGTGATGTTGTGGCAAGAGTGCCATTCGGCGGGCTGAAGCCTGCGAGAAACCCGCCTAACCACTGCCACTAAAGTGGCGTGGCTTGCGGCGGGTTTATTCGGTCACTTTTCACTGGTGCCATTTCTTGTATCCAGCGGCAACCGCACTGGATTGTAGGCAGTATACACCATTCGCGCAAACCCTGCGAGGGCCGGCTGAGCAATATAGTCTCTGAGCCAGTCGGTCTCACGATAGAGATAGATGGCCAGAACAAAATCGCCTCCCGGCGAGCGCACAATCCCCACGTCACTTTGCATATCCTCAATCCAGCCGCTCTTGTGCTCAACACGTACTCCGGCGGGAATACCCGCTCGCATCCGTTCATGGTCGCCGTTTTCTGCAAGCAGGTCAAGCATCTCCTGGCATCGGCTCATCGTAAGCGTGGCGGTGAATGGTTGCATCAATTCGCCCTGCCCCTTGCTGCACTGGTCCATCGCCAGAAACACCTGGCTCATCTCGGCGGGGGTGGTGCGGAGCATGGGATCGGCTTCGGTGTAGGGCGGATCGCCCTCCTGCGGGGGACCGCGTTTAATTTTCATCCCCCGTACTTTGATCAGGTAGTCGCTGGCCTCATAGGGCATATACTGGTAGGTGTGCTGCAATCCAAGATGTTCGCGGAGCAAGTCGTTCATCATATTCGCACCCACCAGCGCATCTTCGGTGCCAGTACCGCTGGCCGCGGCGGCCAGGACATAGTTTGCGGCCAGGTTGTCACTCTCAATGATCATCTTGCGGATATTTTCGCGTTGTTTCTCAGTAAACTCTGGAAGCTCGACATATGCCTGGAACAGGATCGCTGCTTTCATCACGCTGGCTCCCGAAAAGACCGTGTTCTCATTGATGGCCACGGTTTCGCCACTCGCAAAGTCGTAGAGGTAGAACCCGACAATACCATCCCATTCATCCGCCATTGCCTCGGCCTGCTGCCGTATCTGCTCAAGACTGACGGTGGGGGTGGGCACACGGAAATCTGCCGTCAGCGTTATCGGAATGAGCCGCGGGCGGTGTGGCTGCGTGAGCCGTTGCTCCACCTGCTGCATGGTCTGCGCAACATCAAGCACAAGGGCCGGGGTATAGGCAAACGTGCGCGAGATCTCTCCCGTTTCAATGAGGACGTGCAGCGTGGGGGAGAGCGCGACCTGTTCGGCAAAATCGGCAATATGCTGCTGCATAGCGGCTCTGTTGTAGCGCACGGGTAACATGGTTGTGGTAAATGGTCGCGTGGCAGGAGAGGCTTTTGCCAGCAGGTTCTTGAGACCATCGGATGAAAGGCCCAGATCAATCTCTGATGGTGTGATGACAAGGCTTGCCCGCACTGGTGCAGGTATTGAGAGCGTCAGCGGTGGAGTATGGGAAAGCAGACGGGTACGGATTTCCTTTTCGGCTCCCTCCACGCTCAACCCTCCGACATCAACGCCGGCAATATGGCTATCGGCGGGAAAAGTGGGGACCGGCGGGGGGGGAGGAGTTGGAGAGGGAGCGACAGAAACGGGCGATAAGGGCGATAGGGGTGCTGTTCCGTGCGTTGTCTCCTGCAATTGGGTGGGAACGGGGCTATCTGGTTGGTCGGTCTGTCCCGATGGGCCCCTTGTTGAAGAGTTGAAAGAGCCACACCCCGCCAGAATGGTCAGCAGGAGCACCGCCAGAACGGTCGCCGCCAGTGCTCCCCACAGGTTCAATAGACGATATTTTCTTGTGTTCATCAGGATAACTTCGGTTTAGTAGCGATACTAGAGTATAATTTTTCGATCAGCAATCAAGCGGTTTTTCGTTTTTCGGAAGAGATCATCATAGCTCAGGCGACCCATTGTGATTTCGTATTTATGCTGCTGAAGCATCTTGTGGATTTCGGCATCCAGTAACTCCTCAACCATTAACTCGTTTGTGATAATCTCTTTCATAGCCAGCTTGAGCTGCCCATCGTTTCCCTGGAGGAGAACTCCCTCGGTTTCGGCTATCAGGTCGAGCAGTTCATCTACAAGCTGGTCAATTTTTGCTGGTGATAGTTTCATTTTGTTTTTCCTCCAGTTTTTCCTCCGTAAGCGTTCACGGTGTTTGGGCAATCCCTGATTCCTGGGAGCGCAAGCGTCTCGCTTGCTCCGATGCGGGTGCGTCCCCCCTCCCAATCCCTCCCCCCGCTGGGGGGGGACGATTACGTTCCTCCAATGGTTCTCGTGGTTCTTGCATTCATTCACTTTCGGCGACGGCGGATATGGCGAAGCAAGAGGACGAAGGCCAGCAGCCACCCAAGCCACGCCAGCAGTGAGCGGTAGAAGCGGGCAAGGAGCAACACAACAAGCAGCATTGAGCGCATTGCCTCAACCTGGATCTGTTGCCCGATGGGGATGGCCGGCTCATTATCCCATTCGAGAGCAACAATACGAGGCAAAAAGCCCCGCTCGGCACACCCCTCCAGCGAAAAGACATAGACGGTATCGGTGTAGGTGGCGGCCAGCAACAAATCTCGTTTCAGCGCATGCCACGAGAGCGGCTGTATGCCCTCTCCTGCACATCCTATTGTACCATCACTGGTGCTCCCAATGCCAATACTATCTGCCGAGGGTCCATAGCTGGCAATCAAGGTTCCCCCCAGTTCGTTTTCCAGTCCCCCGGCGGGTGGGCTGCTGTAGCAAAGGAGCACTTCAACATCGGAGGGGAGGTCCACCACGTCCAGGGCCCGCTGGAGCAGGGTCATCCCGGCGCGGCGGTCGTCAGCTACCAGCGGCAGTTGATAGATATGCACCTCGTAGCCATCGTGGTGCATAGCCGCTATCAGGTCGGTATAGGCGGTGCGTGCAGCGGGAAAGAGCATATTCTCCTGGGCCTGCCAGAGTTTTTTGACCAGGCGATGCACCGGCCAGCGGTAGCACTGGTGCATTGGTTTTTCGTCTGCTTCTGGCGGGGCCATTGCCAGCCCGACCGCGTCGAAATGGAGGTTGTGCTGGCGGGCCCAGGTGCGAAAGGCCTGGTAGCACTCGCTGGCCTGGGGGTAGTTGCGGAGGTTGAACTGGCAGCCCTCGGAGCGGGGGAGGAGCAACCAGGCAACGATGTAGATACCTGCTTCGTTCAGCTGGCGCACAACGTCGGCCTGGCTCGCGCTCAGCTCAACCATCGCCAACGCAAGGCCATAGTTTTGCTCGGCGAGGATTGGCAACACCTCGTTGGTGGTAAGCAACTGGAACAGGTGCTCGCCCGCGGTTTCTGTCGAAAAGATCAGGCGGGGTTTCTCTTTTTCCAGTCCAGGCTGATCAGATCTTTCCAATGGTTCTAAAACCAGATCCATAGGAAAAAGCGGCAAGGGAACCACCCGCTTCAGCGGGTGTGGGGAATTGCCGCCATCCTCCTTTCTCCTAGTTGTCACGACTGAATGAGTGTGCTAGACTGTTGTACAAGGCACTCTCTGCAAGGAGAGCCAACAGCTTTGCACCTGTACAAGCGAACATTATTCGCAATCGCTATACGGTTCTACGGAGCTGTGGGGAGCTGTCAACCTCCCCTGAAGCCCTGCCTTCGGGCTAGGGCAAGCCACCTGCTTCAGCAGGTGGTTGTTGACTTTTCCCGCTCCCCCTGTCTTCATATTGTACTACAACAATGCCCTCGGTATAATATGCGTATTGGAAATAAAAAGCAGGAAATGCAAGGAGAAGGGAGAGATGGGTTTTGTTCGTATTCTGATGATACTGTTTGCCACGTTCGCCACGGCGGGAGGGCTTGCCAGAGTGGGGGGGATTGGAGCAAGGGGAGCGTATGTTCAATACCACGCGGGGGGGCATGCGTCCACTCCCCCCACGCCCTCCCCTGATGTAGCCACGTTCGCAACAACAATAGCCGAAATACTCCGCTCTGCCGCTGGTTCTGCCGCGCCGCACCACGACTACACGGATAGCACACCGGGCGGGCCGGCAAGGGAAGCGGACCCCTGGACAACCGCAATTGCCACGCCCGCTCCCCCCACCCCCGCGGTGTTGCGCTACGTCTTTCCAGTGCGGGCAAGCCGTGTTTCCTATGGCCGCTACCACCACGACTACCCCGCCACCGATATTTTCTGTCCGGTTGGGAGCGAGTTTCTTTCTCCCACCTCTGGGAGCGTGGATTTTGTCCGACGCGAGGACCGCTGGTCTCCTCAGACAAACGACCCGGCCCACCGCGGCGGTATAGCAGTGGCTATTATTGGCGATGATGGGTTGCGCTACTATGGCTCGCACCTCTCCGCCGTGGCTGAAGGAATTGAGCCGGGGGGGCGCGTGGAGGCGGGCCAGCTTCTCGGCTACACGGGCATCAGCGGCAATGCCCGCGGCACTCCCCCCCATCTCCATTTCGGCATCTCCCGCCCGACCTACCCCGACGATTGGCAGACGCGCCGAGGCACTATTCCCCCCTATTCTACGCTCAAAGCATGGGAGCGGGGCGAAATGGTCACACCGGAGAATGGGGTATAATGAAGACCAGGAGTTTGTAAGCTAAGTTCTATAGTGTAGAAAGGGAGAAAACCCATGACCCCCAATTATTCGCCAGGAATTGAGCTAAAGGGTGCATTGTCTCCGGAGTTTGCCGAAATTGTGACTCCAGAGGCCATAGATTTTGTGGCAAAGCTGCATCGCACGTTTGACACGCGGCGGCGCGAACTGTTGCAGCACCGCGAGGAGCGGCAGGCCGCGTTTGATGCCGGAGCGATGCCCGATTTTTTGCCCGAAACTGCCGCCATCCGCCAGGACCCCACCTGGACGGTCGCGCCGGTTCCGCCCGACTTGCAGGACCGCCGCGTTGAGATTACGGGCCCGACCGACCGCAAAATGATTGTGAATGCGCTAAACTCCGGCGCAAAAGTGTATATGTCCGATTTTGAGGATGCCAACACCCCCACCTGGGCAAATCTTATCCAGGGACATATCAACCTGCGCGATGCTATCAGGCGCACGATAGATTTTGTCAGTGCCGAAGGCAAAGCGTATAACCTGGGCGAAACGGTTGCCACACTGCTGGTGCGCCCGCGGGGGTGGCACCTCGACGAAAAACACCTGCTGGTTGATGGACAACCGGTCGCCGGCGGGTTGTTCGATTTTGGCCTCTATTTCTTTCACAATGCCCGTGCGCTGCTTGAGCGTGGGAGCGGGCCCTATTTCTACCTGCCCAAGCTAGAAAGCCACCTCGAAGCGCGGCTCTGGAACAATGTGTTTGACCTGGCCCAGGACGAACTGGGTATCCCCCGCGGCACCATCAAAGCAACCGTGCTGATTGAGACCATTCTGGCCACGTTTGAGGCTGAGGAAATTCTCTACGAACTGCGCTACCACTCCTCCGGGCTGAACTGTGGCCGGTGGGACTACATCTTTAGCTGCATCAAGAAATTTCGCAACAATCCGGACATTGTGTTTGCCGACCGCGCCCTTGTCACCATGACCACCCACTTTATGCGGGCCTATTCGCGCTTTGTCATCCAGGTGTGCCACCGCCGCAACGCCCACGCCATTGGGGGAATGGCCGCACAAATCCCGATTAAGAATGACCCCGCCGCCAATGAGGAAGCCCTGGCAAAGGTGCAGGCCGACAAGGAGCGCGAAGCCGGCGATGGGCACGATGGGACATGGGTGGCCCATCCGGGGTTGGTGCCAGTGGCTCTCGCAGCGTTCAACGAGAAAATGCCCCAACCCAACCAGATTGACAAGAAACTGGAAGACCTGACAATTACCCGCGACGACATTCTCAAGTTTGGCCCCGACGGGCCCATTACCGAAAAAGGGTTGCGAACCAATATCAATGTCGGGGTGCAGTATCTTGGGGCGTGGCTGGCTGGCAGCGGGGCCGTGCCCATCTTCAACCTGATGGAAGATGCCGCCACCGCGGAGATTTCCCGCTCGCAGATCTGGCAGTGGATTCGCAGCCCCAGGGGGGTGCTGGACGATGGGCGCAAAGTGACAATTGATCTGTTCCGCCAGATGCTTGCTGAGGAAAAAGAGAAAATTAAAGTGTCGCTCGGAGCAGCCTATAGCGAAGGGAAGTACGAAGAAGCGGCGCAGCTTTTTGACAACCTCACCACCAGTGATACGTTTATTGAGTTTCTGACAATACCGGCGTATGAGATGGTGATAGAGAAATCAATATAGCCTCGAACAATTCTCTCCCCCCGCCGCTGGCGTGGGCCCCCTCTCCCATTGGGAGAGGGGGCAAGGGGAGAGGGCAAGAATAGTGCGACTTGAGAATGATTTCTCTGTCAACTATTCAGGCAAGCAAAGTAACTGTTCAGAATCAGAGGTATTGTTCCAGGGAGCACGAGCATCTTGCCCGCCCCAATGCAAGCGAGACGCTTGCGCTCCCAGGGTTCATCCCCAAATGTGAACAGGTACCAAGCAAAATCAGGCAAGCAAGATATAATCCCAATAGCTATGAGCGATTTTCAGAAAAAGTTGGTGACTGCTTTCAACGAAAGGCAGGCCTATGTGCTCAATGAAGTTCTCCGCGAAGCCTTTGATACGCTGGCCCGTGCCAGCGACTTTCGGGAACTCAAAGACGTGATTGGAGAGCTGATGGCAATCCAGCAACGGACCGAGCAGAACGTCGAGCGATTGATCCAGATTCAGGAAAAACACATTGAGATTGAGACGCGCAATGCAGTATATCTCGAACAGCTTATCCAGGCACAAATGCGTACCGAAGCTCGCCTCGACGAACTGGCCTATGCCCAGGCCCGCACCGAGACGCGGCTCGAAGAACTGGTGCGAGGGCTTCCCACGCTCACAAATGGACTGGACGACACGCCCCGCGAAGTGAGCAACCTCCGCGCAAGCGTCAACTACGCACTGGAAAACGAAGCCTTCCGCAAACTCCCCGACCTGCTGCAAGAACGCTACGCGATTACGCTTTCGCAGCCATTGATCCGCGCCGAAATCGGCGGCTATGAGATTGATCTCTTCGGGCAAGGGACGCATGGCAAGCAGTTTATCACGCTGGTGGGGGCTATTCGGCTACGCCTGGACGAATACCGCGGGCGCGGAGAGCACGATGTGTTTGAAGAACTGGAGCAAAAAATCCAGGCCGTGATGCAGGAGACCGAAGTTGATGAGGTTATCCGCGTGCTTGTCACCCACTATGCCACACGAGGCATTCTCCAGCAGGCACAGGAGCGGGGTATCCTGGTTATTCAGAGTTTTGAGTGGTAGCGGGGGCCGGGGGAGCAACGCCGAGCCGTTCGCGCACCTGCTCCAGCGTTTCCGCGTGGGCTTCCGCCTCGGCGTGCCCGATAGATTGCTCGTAGGAAACGCGCTCCTGCAACAGTTCGACAACACGTTCTGCCTGCGCGGGTAAGAGCGTGCCCTGCTGCTCCAGGGTCAACCCCAGATTCCAGCTTGCCAGAGCTACACCGCGGCGGTCCCCCGTGGTGCGGGCAATATCCAACGCCTGCTCAAACTGCTCAATAGCCGCAACCTGCTCGCCCGCTACCAGCGACATTTCGCCCATGCTGTTGATAACTCTGGCCTCAAGCCAACGGTCGCCCACCTCATAGGCCAGCGTGAGGGCTTGCCGCTGGTGTTCCCTGGCTCGCTCTGTTTCGCCCGCCGCGGCCCGCGCCACACCGAGGAAGTGGAGGGCGTAGCCCTCATCGCGGCTGTTGCCCAGCTCCCATTTGATGTCGAGAGCCTGCTCACACAGGTCAACGGCCTGCTCTATCTCCCCCATATCCACATAGGCCCGTCCCAGATTGCCCAGATCGGTTGCTTCGCTGTTGCGGTCGCCATACTTGCGCGACAGTTCGAGGCTCTTTTGGAAGTAGGCGATGGCCTGGTCTATCTTGCCCAGGTCGGCACAGGCCAGCCCCAGGTTGTTTAGCCCGATGCCCTCACCGCGCCAGTCGTTGGAAGCCTGGGCCAGCTCTATTCGCAACTTCGATTGTTCGATGGCTTTGGGCGTGTTGCCGATGCGGATATAGGCCTGCCCCAGATTGCTAAGGATAGAACCCTCTTTTTTAACCTTCCGCTTCAGATTGTGGGAGGTCCGCAGTATCCGCAGAGCGCGGGTAAAGAGATCAACCGCTTCTTCCAGTTCCCCCAGGATATTATAGGCATAGCCCAGGTCGTTCAGGGCGTGGGCCTCGTTGTCGCGCCGGCGGAGCCGCTGGGCAATCTCAAGCGTCTCCTGTGCCCGCGGCAGATACTCGTTGCGAAGGTCGTAGCGCAGCATCCCCGTGAAGCCAAGCACAATAGAGTAGCGCAGCAGCAAATCATCATCCCCCCATTCGCGGGCGCGGCTCCAGCCGGTGTCTATGTTGAACCGCTCACGGTCAAACATCTTCAACCCCTCAAAAAGATGCTCATCTCCCATCTGATAAAACTGCTCCACCTCTTCGGCAACCGTTGCGTAGTGTTTGGCATGGCGCAAAAACACGCTGCGTTCATCCTCGCTCAGCCGCGCCGTGGCGAAGTGCTGCACCAGCGGGTGCATGGTATAGCGGTGCTCATTGGGATCGTAGATGAGCAGGTGGCAGCGCGAGAGGGTTTCGAGCATCTGCTCCACGCTTGGCGGTGCGCTACGCCCCCGCGACTTCGGGGGGGGGGCTGTTGTCGGGTCGGGCATATCTCCCCCCTTGTCGCCTTTTTTGCTGCCCTTTTTGCCGCCTTTCTTCCCGCCCTTCTCTTTCTCCTTGTCCTTCTCTTTCTTGCGGGCCCGCTGTGCATCTTGCAGATTGACCACGGCCATTGCCGACTCCAGGTCGAAGCCCGACAGGAATACGCTGAGGTGGCGGAGCGTCGTCTGTTCTTCGGGGATCAGCCGCTCGTAGGTATGGAAGAGCAGAACCTCCAGGCGCGGGGGGATGCTGTTATACCGATTTGCGTTCAAAATAGCGTCATCGTTCAGGCCCCCCACCTGTCCTCCCCCCGGTGGGGGAAGGGATTGGGAGGAGGGAGCGGCTTCTCCCCCTGGTGGGGGGAGGGATTGGGAGGAGGGAGCGGCTTGTTCGGGTGCGTTGTCCGGTGCCCGTGCCTGTTCCTCCCCGGCCCCTTCCTCATGCGCCCGTTCCTGCTGCTGCTGCCGTGCGGCAAGCGTTTCGAGATAGGCATCTACGTCCTCATCATCGCGGTGCGCCAGCATACCCGCAGCAATGCAGAGCGAGAGCGGCAACCGTTCGCACAGATCGGCCAGGCGCGGGGCCGCCCCTCCGGCCCGTTCGCACAGTGTGTGGATAAGTTGTTCTGCTTCGTCAGACTCCAGCGGCTCCAGATCTTCTATCGTGGCGTTTGTTGTGGCGTTGGAGAGATCAATGGGGTGGCGTGTTGTCACCACGAGCACAGAGCCAGGCGGGGGGATGAGCCGCTCCACCTGCGCGGTATCGCGGGCATCGTCGGCAACAATGAGCACCCGATGTTCGCGGAGAGCCGCCCGATAGTGCTCCTGGAGGCGGTCCAGGTTGTCGGAGAGCTGCGCCTGTGGCTCAAAGGTGTGGATGATCTGCTGTAAGGCGCGGGCCGGCGGGAGCGGACTAGCTCCTGTGCCGTGCAGTTCAAGCAGGATGTGGTCATCGGAGAGCGCGTCTTCCAGGTGTTCGGCCAGGGCGTAGGCCAGTTCGGTCTTGCCCACGCCGCCCGTCCCGCGGATGACGACCGTTGCGCCATCCTGCGCCTGCTGGTGCAGCACACTGGCCAGCCGCACAAGGGTTGTTTCTCGCCCGGTGAAGTGCTCCACGGGGAGGCGAAAGCGGTAGGTTGTTGTGGCGGTGTCCGCGTCGAGATTGTCCTCGTCGGCTTCTGCGTCGGCTTCCGTGTCAAGATCGTCCGTGTTGGTTTCCGTATCGAGAGCGTTCTCGTCAGAGGCTTCCCCGTCGTCAGCATCAGCGGGGATCGGATCTTCGTGGTTCTCGCTGCTCTCGCTGCTCTCGTCCTGTTCGAGCCTCTCGACGTGCTCACCCTCGCTGGTTTTTTTCTTGCTGGCTTTGCCTACCCTGGCCATCGAAAATCACTACTCCTCATTACTTACGTTCTTCTACGCTTACTGGTTGTGCGGCCTCACCCGCTTTCGCTGGTGACTTCTCTTCTGCCGCAGGTTGCTGCTCCCCTTCCGCTGGCGATTCGTCATCATCGTCATCGTAACTGGGCAGCACACCGGGCGGAGAGGGCCGCCCCCGCAGGCGGCCATAGATATAGAGAAAGACATCGCGGGACATTGCCGAAACTGGCGCGACCAGCAAGATACCGAGAAACCCGAAAATCTGCCCGGCAATGATCATCAGGATCATAATAACGGCGGGGTGAATGCCCACACTGTTGCCAATGATGCGCGGCACCAGAAAGGCACTTTCGAGAGCCTGGACAGCGGCGTAGACGATGATGACGGCAACCACTGTGCCCGGCGACACAAACAATGCGACGATGACGGCGGGAATGGACCCAAGCACCGGACCGACAACGGGGATAAATTCGGTCAACCCGGCGATGACGGCCAGCAGCAAAATATAGTTCACCTTGAAGCCGAACAGGCCGATGATGACCAACCCCGCGCCGACCGCGCTCCCGACGGCAATGCTGAGGGTCACTTGCCCGCGAATGTAGCTGCTCAACAAGCTGTCTATCAACCGTGCAATAGCCCAGAAATCATTGCGAACCCTGTCGGGAACCACCCGATCAAGCATGCGCTGGATGGTGCGATGGTCGTACATCACATGGAACATCCAGATGGGGACGACAATCAATCCAAGCACAAACACCACGGTATTGATGACTTGCAAAATGCTGGAGAATACAAAGGTACCGAAGTTTTGCCCGTAGGAAACAAGATTCGCTTTTATGCTCTCCAGGGTGTTATTCAGTCCCTCTTCAATAACCTGGCGCACCTGGGCCGGCACCCGTTCCTCATAGAGGCTGAGGAGTTGTTTCGACTCGGAGGTAATATCCTCCATTGTAAAATTGGGAATCGTTTCGAGCAACTGGCGTGTCTGGACAATCAGGAGCGGGATGATATAGGCCAGCACGCCTATCAGCAACAGCAAAGTGACAAGGTAGACGACAAGGATAGCCGCCCAGCGAGCCATATGCTTGTTCAGCCAGCTGACCAGCGGGAGCATCAGGTAGATGAGGATGGCTCCGACAACGAAAGGAAGCAGGGCCTGGCGGCTATTCCAGAGGAGCCAGGCAACCGCCCCATAGGCCACAGCGGTCAGCACCCAGCGGGCAATATGAAACGGCAGGGGCAACGACGAGAGCGGAGATGACGCATCCAGACCAGATGCCTGGTGCTCCCTTCTCGTATCATCGCTCATGGGCTTCTCCTGCGGGAAGCGATGGGGTTCTGCTTTCACACACCGTGCCGACCCTACCGCTCGCCGCGCCCTTCGACCACGCTTACCGAGAGCAGAATAGCGACACTATCGCCGATATTTTGCCACTCGTAGGCGAGTTCATCGCGAAAGAAGAGCGTGTCTCCCTGCTCAAGTTCATATTCCTCGCCGCCAAGATGGTAGCGCAGGCGACCCTGGAGCATGTAGATCATCTGACCCACCCGGGCTGTGAACCCCTGTTGCCCCTCACCGGGCTGTGCTTCGACCTGGCGGGTTTCCAGGTATTCATTGGCTGGCAGCAGCGAATAGACCTGAACCGGTGCATCGTCTAGACTGAGCTTGACGCGATCCGCCGCCCGGACACACATCCCCACTTGCTGGTTGTCCTCACCTTCAAAGAAATAGGTCATCTGGACATTGAAGAAGAGGGCCAGTTTTCGCAAATTCCCGACCGAGATATTCACTTTGTCACGCTCGAGCCTGCTCAAGAACGATGGCGTTAGCCCCGACCCTTCCGATACCTCCTGAAGAGTGAGGCCGCGTTCCTGGCGAAGCCGGCCTATTTTTTGTCCCAACGACGACATCGCGGATGCCTCACAAGATATATGATGATGCTTGTCTCAAAAAAACAAGAATTTTGCTTATAATACCACAAAAAAACGCTTCTGTCTATCTTTTCAACCTGTTCAAAAAAACAGCTTGGCAATCTTCAATACGCCCTGTTTCCAGGGGACGCGGTGGGAAACGCCAGACGCATGGGCAAACTTTGGCAGGTTGTCGAGATACCATTGATAGTTGCGGATAAGCGCGTCTTTGTTGGAATACTTCGGTTTGTAGCCAAGAACCTGTTCGGCCTTTTCGATGGAGACGAACGATTCTTTTGAAACTGTTTCGTAGACCCACTTGTAGAGCGGGGAAAGGCGGAAGAAATCGAGCACGCGGAGCGTCCAGATCATCGGGGCAGCGGGGAAGGTTTTCACCTTTTTGCCAAACCCGGCATAATCCAGCACAGCTTGAAAATCCTCTTTGACTGTGCCAAACTCTTTTGCGCCGATGTTGAAAATGTCGGAGACCTTCTCGCGGTCGCCCGTGGCACACAGGTAAATCGCCTCGCACAGGTCCTCAACGTCGAGATATTGGTAGAGATTGTTGCCATCGCCAATAACAGGAAAACTCTTGCCATCCTTTGCCCAATCGTAGAACAGGGCAAAAACGCCGAGCCGCTCGGGCCCGACAAACGATTTGGGGCGCACGATGCAGACACACATCCCCTTTTTCTGATATTCCAGGCAGATTTCCTCGGCTTTGATTTTGGCTTCCCCGTAGGGCCCCACCCCGTCGAGGTTGTCATCTTCTCGCAGCGGGTGATGGTCGGGGATGCCATAGACCGCTGTTGAGGAGATATGCAGAAAGCGATCAACGTTGTGTTGATAGGCCGAATCAATGACATTGCGGGTGCCGTCAATATCTGTCGAGAAGATATCCTCTTTCTTGTAGAGGGGCAGGGCCGCGGCGGTGTGGACCACAATATCCACTCCCTCCATTGCGCGGTCCACAGCGGCGCGGTCGCGGATGTCTCCCACAATTGCGTTGACGCGGTGCTTCACGTCCTCATACTCAAAGGGGACAATATCCAGCGAGGTAATCGTATGGTCTCTTTCGAGCAGGTAGCGAATCAGGTTGATACCCAGAAACCCGGAACCACCGGTAATAAGGTAGTGTTGTCCCATTGTTTTTTCCTCTGTCTCTGCTTCGTTCGTTCTCTTTCTCCCGCTCCCCGGCCTGGCAGGGAGCTACCCGTGCTTCTCCCACGGTGCATGGGATGCTTCCCAATGACTAATTATATCATACAATCCACAAGATTTCTTTCTTTTTTCTTGTTCTCCCGCTTCGCATTGTACAAATCAGGGCGAAAAGCTACGTTCATGAAGAAGAGAGGTTGCTCGCAGAAAGGTCGGGAAGATGTCGGGTTGCTGACAACACAGGGCCGGCCCGCCGCTGGTGGCGTGGCATCACAACGGGAAAGAACGGTAGAGAGTGTCAACGACCACCCGCTTCAGCGGGTGGCTTGGAACTACCCTCCACCGCAATTCCTGTTCGGGGACAGGCTTTGGTTTCATCAGGCGTTCCTTCGGGGGTGGCTGACAAACACCCCCGTCCAGCTCCGGGCTTGCCGGAACAGGAGCGTTCATACCGAGAACATTTCACCTGGCGACGGATTGTTCGCCAGAACCAGCAATGTTCGCTTGTACAGGTGCAAAGCTGTTGGCTCTCCTTGCAGAGAGTGCCTTGTACAACAGTCT
>DAOTUF010000670.1:0-1572 GCA_034437495.1 Chloroflexaceae bacterium
GCTTGACACGTCCGTATCGAAATTGACCGGGGTCGGGCGCAACGTCGCGCTGGCCTTCAAACGGCTTGGCCTGCCCACCGTCGAGCACCTGCTCTACCATTTCCCCCACCGCTACGACGACTACCGTTCCCAGAAAGCGATAGCCAACCTGCGCCCCGGCGACGTCGAAACCATCACGGGCACGGTCTGCGAGGTGCGCACCTTCCCGCTGAAGCGCCCGGGAAGCCACGGCATCGAAGTGATGCTGGACGACGGCAGCGGCACCCTGAACGTAACCTTCTTCGGGTCGCACTGGCTCATCAAACAGTTCTACACGGGACGCAAGCTCGTGGTCAGCGGAAAGGTCAAGGTGTTCCGCGGGATGTTGCAGATGAGCAGCCCCGATTGGGAGCCATACAGCGAGGATGAGTTGCTCCACACCGGGCGGTTGGTGCCCGTCCACCCCCTCACGAAGGGGTTGCACGAACGCAACGCCCGCATGGTCATCAAGCAGGTCATTGACCGCGCCGCGCCACAGCTCGAAGACTACCTCCCCCTGAGCCTGCGGGAGCGCGTCGAGGTGCTGCCCCTCTCCGAGGCCATCGCCCAGATCCACTTCCCCGACAACCACGAGATGCTGACCCGCGCCCGCCGCCGCCTGGGGTTCGATGAATTTCTCCTCATCCAGCTTGGCGTGGTGCAGCGCAAGATGCTCTGGCAGAGCGAACTGAGCTATCCCCTGCAACGCTTTGAAGCTGTTCACCATGACCTGCTGTCGCAGCTTCCCTTTGCCCTCACCGGCGCACAGCATCGGGCGCTCGAAGAGATTTTTGCCGATATCCAGCGCTCCGTCCCGATGGCCCGCCTGCTCCAGGGCGACGTGGGGAGCGGCAAAACGATTGTTGCCGCCGCCACCTTGCTCCAGGCCATCGCCAACGGCCTCCAGGGAGCATTGATGGCTCCGACCGAGATTCTCGCAGAGCAGCACTACCGCGGCCTGCGCCAGCTTCTCGGCAGGGTGCGCGTTCCCCGCAAGCAGGCCGACGAGACAGCCTCTGGAGCGGACACCGAGGGTGCTGACATGAGCGAAGAACGGCGCAAGCGTCTGGACGAAATCAAGCAGTTGCTCGGGATGACCCCGGAAGATGACCTGGGCGGTGAAGGGGTGCGCGTGGCGCTGCTGACGGGCAGCCTGGGCAAGAAGAACCGCCGCCGCGTGCTGGAAGCCATCGAGAACGGAGACGTTGACCTGGTGGTGGGGACCCACGCCCTCATTACCGAGGGGGTGCGCTACCGCGACCTGGGGTTGGTCTGCGTGGACGAACAGCACCGCTTCGGGGTCGAACAGCGCGAGCGGCTGAGAAACAAGGGCTTCAACCCGCACATGCTGGTGATGACCGCCACCCCCATCCCCCGCACCCTCACGATGACCATCTATGGCGACCTGGATACCTCCGTGCTCAACGAGCTTCCACCGGGGCGGCAGACCATCAAGACGGTCTGGATACGCCGCTCGGAGCGCACCAAAGCCTACCGCCACCTCCGCAAGGAGATAGAGAAGGGGCGGCAGACCTTTGTTATCTGCCCGCTGGT
>DAOTUF010000671.1:0-11436 GCA_034437495.1 Chloroflexaceae bacterium
CCCTTCCCCCCTTCCCCCTCCCCAGGAGGTTATGGCCGGGTCTTGAACTTGTGGTAGAGCGCCTGGGCAATATGGTGCGGGACAAAACCACTCACATCTCCTCCCAATGCCGCAATCTCGCGGACCGCACTGGCGCTGAGAGACGTAAACTTCCGATTCGCCATGAAGACCACCACATCAATGTCCGGATCGATGGACTGATTGATCTGCGCCATCTGGAACTCGTGTTGAAAATCACTCACATCACGCAGTCCACGCACAATCACACTTGCCCCGATCTCCTGGGCATAGTGGACCGTCAGAGCCGCA
The DNA here is from genome assembly GCA_034437495.1 of Chloroflexaceae bacterium. Taxonomy (GTDB): domain Bacteria; phylum Chloroflexota; class Chloroflexia; order Chloroflexales; family Chloroflexaceae; genus JAAUSY01. The sequence continues at coordinate 310 of DAOTUF010000671.1, forward strand.
TAGGTTGTGACCCGAATACGGGGAAGCTCCTGAACTGCCTGCTGCAACAACGCCACGCGCTCGGCCGTCGAAAAGAGGAGGTTCTTCATCGGGCGGTCAAATACCGCCATCACCACCTCATCGAACAACCGCGCCGCTCGAACCGCCGTGTCAAGGTGTCCATTTGTCGCCGGGTCAAAACTTCCAGGGTATAGGGCAACCGTCACACCGTTTTTGCTCCCTTCCTCATACCCGCCTGGTTCGCCAGAGCTACGGAGCGGTCCCCACCTGCTCATACATCGAAAAGCACGAGTCCCCCAGGCGGCGAAACTTCCATCGCTCATACTCGCCATAGGTATCGGCCAGGACCACCCGCGGGGAGTGACCAATGACGAGCAACCCCCCGGCTCGGCCAGGGCAAAGCTCCGCAATCGTCTCAATCGTGTGCTCGATCTGAGCGTCGGCATATGGTGGGTCCATAATGATTATATCATAGGTTCTCTCCCCCCATACCCGCTGGTGAAGGTAGCGCAAGACGGGCATACAATAGACCCGCCCGCGCTCGTGCAGCTTTGTATGTTCGAGATTCTGGCGGATAAAGCGGCACACATGAGCGCTGCGTTCCACAAAGTCCGCCTCCGCCGCCCCCCGCGAAAGACACTCAATCCCGAGCGACCCGGTGCCAGCAAACAGGTCCAGCACCCGCCCCCGCACCGGCCCATACCCCTCCAGGACCGAGAAGAGCGACTCTTTCACCCGGTCGAGCATCGGGCGGGTCCCCAACCCCGCCGGTGCTCGCAGCCGGTGCCCCCTGGCTGTCCCCGTAATCACCCGCATCGGAACCTATCCTATATTCCCATCCTATATCCTTACCGCTTCGTGTACTGCGGTCGCTTCCGAGCGCGTTTCAGCCCGGCCTTCTTGCGCTCCTTTGCCCGGGCGTCGCGGGTCAGCAAACCAGCACTCTTGAGCGTCGGGCGCAGTTCATTGTTCGCATCCAGCAGCGCCCGCGCAATCCCCAGGCGGGCCGCCCCCGCCTGCCCTGCCAGACCCCCACCGCGCACCTTTATCTGCACATCAAACGCCGCCTGCATCTCCACCAGTTCCAGAGGCAGGCGAATATTCCGCAGCAGGGCAATGCGGTGCCCAAAATACTCATCGGTGGCTCTCCCATTCACCACCATATTCCCCTGACCGGGGAACAACCGCACCCGCGCCACCGACTCCTTGCGTCGTCCAGTCCCCTGAAAATACCGTTCTTCGCTCATATTCCCTCGATTCTCTTCCTGCTCTGCCTTGCTCTAGCTCCAACCTGCTCACCCATTCGGGCGCGGCTCAAACACCTGCGGACGCTGCGCCGCGTGCGGGTGGTGTGGGCCGGGATAGATGCGCAGCTTCGTCATCAGCTTCCGCCCCATCCGGTTCTTCGGCAGCATCCCCCACACCGCATTGCGCAAGATACGCTCCGGGTGCCGCTCACGCATCTCCCGATACGTCGTCTGGCGGATACCGCCGGGGTAGCCAGTATGGTGATAATACACCTTCTGAAACTCCTTGCGCCCCGTCACCCGAATCTTCTCCGCATTCACCACCACCACAAAATCCCCCCCGTCCATCGAGGGTGTAAACGTGGGCTTGTGCTTCCCGCGCAGCAACGTCGCAATCTGCGTCGCCAGACGCCCGAGCACCTGATTGTTCGCATCAATCACATACCAGTCGCGCTGCACTTCAGAAGCCTTCTGCGAATAGGTTTTCATAGCTCCCCTCTGTATATCCAACTGCCATCAATGTCAAACCATGCGCCGCTGCCGTCGGACCGGCCCGCCGCCGCTCCCGACTGGCGAGCACCCGCGCAAACTCCTCCGGCTCCATCCGCCCCTCCCCCACCAGCAGCAGCGTCCCCACCACCGCCCGTACCATCCGGCGCACAAACGCATTCGCCACCAGGTCAATCGCGAGCAGCGAGCGACCCGACCACCACACCCGTCGGCACTCCGCCCGGTGGCAGAGGCGAACCGTCACCTCCTGCTCCGGGTCTACACTGGCAAACGCCGCAAAATCGTGCGTCCCCGGGAGCACCCGCAGCGCCGCGGACATCGCCCCATCATCCAGCGGCAGCGGGCGACCAGTGTGCAGCACCGTGCGCCGCAGCAGCGGCAAGGGCACCGGCGCATCATCAATCAGGTAGCGATACCAGCGCCATACCGCGCTCAACCGTGCGTGAAACCCCGGCTCCGCCTCCCATCCCTCCACCACCGACACATCCCGCGGCAGAAGCGCATTCAGCGCCCGCTGCACCACCGTCAGGGGGTGGGAGGTCTCCGTCCGAACATTCACCACCTGGCCCAGCGCATGCACCCCGGCATCGGTTCGCCCGGAGAACACGAACCGCCGCGGCTCCTGCGTCAGCCGAACCCAGGCGGCTTCAAGCTCACCCTGCACCGAACGACCATTCGGCTGCCACTGCGACCCGGCAAAGTCGGTCCCATCGTAGGCCAGCCGCAGCGCAATGTTTCGCATCGCATCCGCTCACACACCCGCCAGCCGGGTCAGACCAGCTCCAGCACCGCCAGTTCAGCCCCGTCTCCCTTGCGCGGACCTAGCTTCGTAATCCGCGTATACCCCCCATTGCGCGTGCTATACTCCTGGGGAGCAAAGGTAAACAACTGGCGCATCGCCTTCTTGCTCGACAGCTTCGAAAGCGCCATCCGCCGGGCGTGTGGCGTATCCTGACGGGCAATCGAAACCAGGCGCTCCATCACTGGCTGCACCGCACGAGCCTTCGTAATCGTCGTCGTAATCCGTCGGTGCTCAATCAGCGAAATCATCAGGTTGCGATACAATGCCTTGCGGTGCTCCGCAGACCGAGAAAGTTTGTACGTTGACTTTCGATGTCTCATAATACGCTATCCCTCTCTTATCCTTCGTTCCCACGCGGAATAAACCCCCGCTCTACCAGCTTATCGCGGATCTCCTCCATCGACTTCTGCCCGAGGTTGCGCACCGACAACAGCGCCTTCTCATCCATCTGGAGCACCTGCCCCACCTTGGTGATATCCGCCCGCTTGAGACAGTTGTAGGTGCGGGTCGAAAGGTCCAGATCTTCAATGGCAATATCATAGATATCAGATGGAACGACCATCCCGCCCGGTGCCTCCACCGGCTCCTGCTCAATCGTCAGGCGGTTAAAGTCCGCAATCGTCTGATAATACTGCACGAGCACCTGGGCCGCGTGGCTCAGCGCATCGCCCGGCTTCACCGTCCCATCCGTCCAGATTTCCACCAGCAGCCGGTCAAAATCCGTCGCCTGCCCGATGCGCGTATTCTCAACGACATAATTGACCCGCGGGATGGGCGTGAAAATCGCATCAATCGGAATTTCGCCAATCGGCAGCGTATCGCGCTGGTCCGCCGCAATATACCCCCGCCCCCGCTCGACCGTCATCTCCATCTCAAAGTGCGAATCCCCCGTGTCGAGGGTGCAGATATAGTGCTCGGGATTGGACAGATCGACATTACTCGGCAGTTCGATATCCCCCGCCCGCACGATGCCGGGCCCCGCCTTCGACAAAAACACCTTCAACGGACGTTCGGCATAGGAACGAAGGCGGATGCCCTTCACATTCAAGACAATTTCGGTCACATCTTCTTTCACGCCCTCGATGGTGGAAAATTCGTGAAACACCCCATCGAGCTTCACCTTCGTCACCGCCGACCCCGGTATGGACGAAAGCAATACGCGGCGTATCGCATTCCCAAGCGTGTGCCCATAGCCAGGGTCCAGCGGCTCAATCTTAAATCGCCCGTAATTTTCGGCCGCCTGGACAACCTCAATCTTCGGCATAGCAATGTCGAGCACAGATTGCCTCCTTCCAATGTGAACACCGCAGCCATCGGAGCCTGCCTCCCCCCTCCCCCCTTCCGCTGGCCGCAAACATGAATATGGAAAAGGGAAACGTACGCCCCCTTTTCCCCCACCATAGAGCCTCCCCCGAACTCTGTCGTTCCCCGGGGTCTCCTATGATGAACGCTCCTACGCTTCTGCGCTCTCAGCGGCTATAGAACTCAACAATCAATTGTTCATTGATATCCGGCTCAGCGTCTTCGCGGCGCGGCAGCGCGACCACCTGCCCCGAAAGCTCCCCCGGTTGCAGGCTCAGCCAGTCCGGTGGGCGGTGGCGTCGCAGCTCCCCACTATCCACCAGGTTCTTGAAATACGTCCGCCGCATACTCTCAGGGCGAACGGAAATCACGTTCCCCACCCGCACCGTAAACGATGGGATGTTTGTCTTGCGCCCGTCAACCATAATATGCCCGTGGCACACCAGTTGACGCGCCTGGGTGCGCGTTAGCGCCAACCCCAGACGATACACCACATTATCCAGGCGGCGCTCCAGCAGGCTCAACAGGTGCTCACCCGTCACCCCACTCCGACGCGCAGCCTGCTCAAACAGCCGACGGAACTGCCGCTCCAGCACGCCATACAGATGGCGGGCTTTTTGCTTCTCGGTCAATTGCAGCCCATAATCCGAAACCTGTCGCCTGCGGGCCCCCGGGCCATGCTGACCCGGCGGAAAGGGGCGCTTGCTCAAAATCCGCTGCCCCTTCTCCGTTATCCCTACCCCGAGACGACGACTTATTTTCCCAACGGGTCCACGATACCGTGCCATGGAACGAACATACCCTCCTCATATCACTCTGGCCAATTACACCCGGCGGCGCTTGGGCGGACGGCACCCATTATGCGGGAGCGGAGTCACATCGGTAATGGAGGTCACGGTCAACCCCGCGGCCTGCAACGAACGAATGGCCGCCTCCCGACCAGACCCCGGCCCCTTCACAAAGACCTCAATCGAACGCATCCCATTATCCATCGCCCGGCGAGCCGCACTCTCCGCGGCAATCTGCGCGGCATAGGGGGTGCTCTTGCGCGACCCCTTGAACCCCGACTGCCCGGCACTGGCCCAGCAGACGACCGCCCCATCCGGGTCGGTAATGGTCACAATCGTATTATTGAAGGTGCTCTGAATGTGTGCCTGACCACGCGGCACATGCTTTCGTTCTCGCCGCCGACCACGCTGCCGCTTCCCTTTCTGCACTTTCTGGGGCATTCCCCACTCCTTCCCATCCTATTTCTTGGTCGTCTTCTTCCGAATCCCGATGGCCTGCCCGCGCCGGCCCCGACGGGTCCGCGCATTCGTGCGGGTCCGCTGCCCATGCACCGGCATCCCGCGGCGGTGGCGCAGCCCGCGGTAGCACCCGATATCCATCAATCGCTTGATGTTCATCTGCACTTCGCGGCGCAAATCCCCTTCTACTCGATACTCGCGCTCAATAATCTCGCGCAAGCGCCCGACTTCCTCCTCGGTCAGGTCTCGCACCCGCGTCTCCGGGTTGACCTGCGCCTTCCGAATGATTTCCTGTCCATTCGAAGCGCCAATCCCATAGATATACGTCAGCGAAACTTCCAGCTTTTTATTTCGGGGGATATCGACCCCTGCAATGCGTGCCATGCCCTCCCTCCGTGGCAGCGATAAAGAGCAAACGGCAAATGGCGCATGGCGAACCCGCTGCGCTGGTTCACCAGCCACCAATGCCACCCTCCCTCATTCGTACCCTTTGAAGCTGTCTCGAACTATCCCTGCCGCTGCTTGTGCTTCGGGGTGCGGCTGCAAATCACCCGTATCACCCCTTTGCGCTTGATAACCTTGCAATACTCGCAGCGCGGCTTGACCGATGCTCGAACTTTCATAACCATTCCTCCTCATCTATTCAATCGGACCCAATCCATATTAATGGTATCAATCGTATCAATCGCATCAACCGTATCAATCGGGACCAGAACCATCCTCATTTATACCGGTAGGTAATACGACCGCGGGTCAGGTCATAGGGCGACAACTCCACCAGCACCCGATCCCCTTTCAAAATGCGGATATAGTGCATCCGCATCTTCCCCGAAATATGCGCAAGCACCTCGTGCCCATTGTCCAGTTCAACCCGGAACATCGCATTCGGAAGCGGCTCAGTAATTGTCCCCTCCATCTCGATGACATCCTTCTTCTTGGTCATATCCCTCCCTTCCACCTATGCCCGCCCGCACCTACGCCCGGGGAGAAAGCCCCAGAGCCGTGACCATCGCCTCGGTCACATCCGATATCTCCCGTTCGCCATCCACCTCTTGCAACGTCCCCTGCCCTCGATAATAATCAATCAGCGGGGTGGTCTGCTGAAAATACACATCCAGCCGGTTCCGGGCGGTCTCCTCCGTATCGTCGCTCCGCTGATACAATTCTCCCCCACACACATCACACACATCGGGAGTCTTCGGGGGGAAATAGTGGATATTGAACACTGCCCCGCAGCTCTTGCAGCTCCGGCGGCCCGCGATGCGCTTGAGGAGCACCCCATCAGGCACCCCCATATAGATCACCCGGTCCACCCGCTGGCTATGCCGAGCCAGCGCCTCTTCCAGCGCCTTCGCCTGATCCGCCGTTCGGGGGAACCCATCGAAGATGACCCCGTCCGCACAGTCGGGCTGACTGATACGCTCCAGAATCATATCAATGACCACCTCGTCCGGCACCAGTTCCCCCTTGTCCATATACTGCTTGGCCCGCATCCCAAGTTCGGTCCCTTCTCGCAGGGCGGCCCGAAACAGGTCGCCGCTGGATACATGCACCAGACCGCTCTTCTCCGCCAGCGTCTTGGCCTGCGTTCCCTTCCCGGCGCCGGGAGGCCCCAACAACACGACATTCATGCGCAACACCCTTTCCTCGCTCGTCTAGCTCTTGATGAACCCCTCATAATCACGCATCATCAACTGGGCTTCCAACTGGCGCAGCGTATCCACCGCCACCCCGACCACAATCAGCAGCGCCGCACCCCCAAGCCCGATCTGGATATTCGTAATCGTCTGCGTGATAAAGGGCAGCACCGCGACCAGTCCGAGAAACAGTGCTCCCGCCAGCGTGATGCGATTCAGAACCCGGCTCAAATACTCCTCAGTCTTCTTCCCCGGGCGGATACCTGGAATAAATCCACCGTGCTTCTGCAAGTTGTCGGGGATATTCTGCTGTGAGAAGAGCACCATCGTATAAAAATAGGTGAACCCCACCACCAGCAGGAAAAGAGCCACGATATAGACAATATCCCCCATACTCACATTCGTTCCGACATTCGAGGGCGTAAAGACATTGTAAATAAAGGACGCAATGTCCCCGACCATCCCCTCATTTGCCAGAAACCACGAAGCCACCACCCCTGGAAAGATGATAATGCTCTGGGCAAAGATGAGCGGAATCATCCCCGCCATATTCACCTTCAGCGGAATGTGGCTCCGCTGTCCCCCATAGACGCGGTTGCCACGAACCTGCTTGGCATATTGCACCGGGATACGGCGCTGGCCCTCCTGGATATAGACAATCCCCAGAATGGTCAGCAGACCTATCGCCAGAAACAGCACCAACCCCATGAGCGACTGAGCGTCTCCCACCTGGCTAATCTCAATCCCCTGCCACACCAACCCCGGCACGCCCGACACAATACCACCGAAGATAATCACGGAAATGCCATTCCCGATACCGTGATGGTTGATCAGTTCACCGAGCCAGACCAGCAGCATCGTCCCTGCCGTCATCGACAGAATGATCGTGAAGGTCGGGAAGAAATTGGTGACGAGATTGAACTCCGAGCGAAAGAGCGACTGACCGGCGGTGTGCTGAAGCGCCACCGTCTGCCCATAGGCATGCAGCGCTGCCAGCGGCACCGTCATCATCGTCTGGTAGCGGTTGAGCTTGATGCGCCCCTGCTCGCCCTCTTTCGCCAGTTCCTCAAGCGCCGGAATGAGCGGCTGGAGCAACTGCATAATAATCGTCGCCGTAATGTAGGGATAGACCCCGAGCGCCGCCACCGAAAAGTTCTTCAGCGCCCCCCCTGAGAAAATGTTCAGCAGTTGGGCCAACTGGTTGCTCTGAAGCGACTGCTGCAACTGGTCCAGCGCCGCCGAATCAATATTCGGAACCGGAATATGGGCAATAGCTCGAAAGGCCAGCAGCATCCCGAGCACAAACAAAATGCGGGCCCGCAAATCTGGCAGCTTCCACGCTCGTTGAACGGCTTCTATCAGATTCATGTCACATACCCTCTTTCTGGATTGGGCCGGTGCTTCTTGCCAATCTTCCCCTGCTCGGGACCCCCGGGCCGCTCATCACCTCAACCCCCCGCACCATACACCATCTCTTCATACTACCACACATTTCAACATTATGTCGAACGTCGGACACCACCAACCGCCATAGTTTCCTGGTTGTTGGCACCGACCGGGTAGGTCCATCAGGCAGTCAGGTCACGGTCACGGATGGATAGGAGTCCCCCGTCATCCGGGCGGGGGGAAACTCACGCCTCATCCCGTCGGCGCATGCTCGGGTTCGGTCCGCGGCTCCGGCTCCGGCGCTCCACGACCCACGGAAGCTCGACCACCGTTCCCCCGGCGGCCTCAATCTTCTGCCGGGCGCTGGCCGAAAACTTATGCGCTCGCACGACCATCGCCCGATTTGGCTCTCCATTGCCCAGAATCTTCAAGGGCATGCGCTTGTCCCGAATGAGACGGGACGCAAGGAGCGTCTCCGGGCTAATCTCCACCTCGGCGGGCCAGTCAAGCAACTGCTCCAGATTGACCACCTGATACTCCACGCGCCAGATATTGGTAAACCCGCGCTTGAATGGCATTCGCTTGACCAGACGGTTCTGGCCGCCCTCAAAGGTGCGGTAGGGACCGGAGCCGGCGCGAGCCTTCTGCCCCATCATCCCCTTCCCGCCGGTCTTGCCCTTCCCCGACCCGTGCCCGCGCCCGATGCGCTTGCTGCGCTTCTTCGAGCCGGGGGCCGGCTGCAAATCGTGCAATTTCATGGCGTCACCTCCCCATTCCCATCGCCCTCAACTTCTTCCACCGCAACCAGGTGCTTCACCTTAAAAATCATCCCGCGCACCGCCGGGTTGTCTGGCTTGACCACACTCCGGTGCATCTTGCGCAGCCCGAGCGCGTGCATCGTCTGTTTCTGGTCGCGGGGATGCCCGATCATGCTCCGGACATAGGTAATTCGCAGTTGTTTCATCCTGCCAACTCCTGCTCTTCAGGCTCCCGGCGCATCATACGCATCCGAAGTTCACGGGGGGTCATATCCCGTCGCTGCGCCATCTCATCCAGCGAAATCAGTTCGCTCAATGCCTGGAAGGTCGCCTTGACCACATTGACCGGATTATTGCTCCCATGCACCTTGGTCAGCAAATCCCGAATACCCGCAGCCTCAATCACCGGGCGCACCCCCCGACCCGCAATGACCCCGGTCCCCGGAGCCGCCGGGCGCACCATCACCTTCGACGTACCAAACCTCGTCACCACCTCGTGGGGAATCGTAGCGCGGACGAGCGGGATGCGGATAACATTCTTACGGGCGGCCTCCAACCCCTTGCGAATCGCGTCCGGGACTTCTGCCGCCTTTCCCATCCCAATCCCCACATGGCCTTTGCCATCGCCTACCACGACGACGGTGCTGAAACTGAACCGCCGCCCACCCTTGACCACCTTGGCCACGCGGTTGATCTGAACGACGCGCTCTTCCAGTTCAAGCTCATCTGGATTGATCCGTTTTCGTAGCACACTTCCTCCCTGCGCCCTCGCACACCTGCGCGTGCCCGGGCACGGTACCCTGACTTAAAACGACAATCCTGCCTCACGCGCGGCATCAGCCAGAGCTTTCACCCGACCATGATACTTAAACCCGCCGCGGTCAAAGACAATCTTCGTAATCCCGGCTTGCAGCGCTCGTTCGGCCACAATCCGCCCCACGGTCTGCGCCTGGCTGACCCGATTCTGGCCAGCTATCTGCTGCCATATCTCTTTTTCCATCGTTGAGGCAGCCACCAGCGTCCGCCCGACCTCGTCGTCAATGACCTGTACATACAAGTGGACATTGCTGCGAAACACATTCAAACGTGGGCGTTCCTGGTTTCCGCTTACCCGTTTCCGAACCCGCCGGTGCCGCCGGATGCGCAGCTCTCGCGGTAATCGTTTCATGCTCCCTCTCCTACCTGGCCTTACCGGCCTTACCGGCCTTCCGCCGTATCCGCTCTTCCTTGTATTTCACCCCTTTGCCCTTGTAGGGTTCGGGGGGCCGGAGCGACCGCATCTTGGCCGCCTCCTGACCAACCACTTCCTTGTTAATCCCCCGAATAAAGATGGGCAGCGGGTCACTGGCGCTCTTGCGGTCTCCCACCACGTAGGACACATCGGCAGGCGGGTTCATCCGCACCGGGTGCGAGAAACCGAGCTGGAGCACGAGGGTATTTCCCTCCAGCGCTGCCCGATACCCTACCCCGTTGATTTCCAACTCGCGCTGCCATCCCTCGCTCACCCCTACCACCATATTCGAGAGCAGGGTGCGCGTCAGACCGTGCAGCGACCGATGTTCCTTCGTATCGGACGGACGCTCCACGCGGAGCACCCCATCATCCTGCACAATGCGCATCGCGGGGTGAAGCTGGCGCGACAACTGGCCCTTGGGACCCTTGACCACTACTGCATTGCCCGGTTCAATGGTTACTGTCACCTTTTCCGGCACCGGGACGGGCCGTTTTCCTATACGCGACATCGCGGTCTCCCTCCTACCACACGTAGCACAGCACTTCGCCGCCCACCCGCTGATTCCAGGCATCGTGGTCCGCCAGCACCCCTTTGGGGGTGGAGAGAATACTGATCCCTAGCCCCCCCTGCACCCGCGGTATCTCGGTCCGTCTGGTATAAATCCGCAGCCCTGGCTTACTCACCCGCTTCAGACCGCTAATCACCGGCTGGCGGCTATCGGTATACTTCAAATCTATCACAATCGTATCCGAAGGCTCCCCCGGTTCGACCATATAACCGCGAATGAAGCCTTCCTGTTTGAGGATCTCAGCAATAGATACTTTGATCTTCGACGCAGGGACCTTCACCGTTCGGTGCCGTGCCATACAAGCATTGCGGATGCGCGTCAACATGTCGCCAATCGGATCGCTAAGACTCATGGCGCTCCTCCTTACGAGTACATTTCAGGCTGAGAACTGCTACCAACTGGATTTGACCACCCCCGGGATCATCCCCTTCAAGGC
>DAOTUF010000672.1:0-4795 GCA_034437495.1 Chloroflexaceae bacterium
GCGGGATGTTCAGCGCTCTCCAGGCCGGGCTTCCCCAGGCGCAGGTCGCCGAAACCGCCGAAAAGCGGGCAAAGAGCATTGCGCAGCGGCGTGACATCTTTGTGGGAACGAATATGTACCCGAACCTCAGAGAGCCGAAGGTAGAGGTTCCCGCCGTGGATCGGGCCGCGCTCCACCAGCAGCGAGCAAGCCGCCTTGCCGCTTACCACGCTTCGATTGACGCGGCCCGCTGTGCTACTGCGCTGGACACGCTCCGTCAGGCAATGGGAGCCTCTCCCATGCCTGGTCGTGTGGCTGTGATGGAAGCCGCGGTCGAGGCGGTGCTTGCGGGGGCGACCCTTGGAGCGTTGACCGGGGCGCTGCGCTCCGGAGATGCAAACGAGCGCCAGAACCTCCCCACCATCGGCGCGGTGCGGGTCCACCGCGGGGCCGAACGCTTCGAGACCCTGCGGAGGAACGCCGAGGCATATGCAGCCCGCACCGGCTCCCCGCCGCGGGTCTTTCTGGCAAACATGGGTCCCATCCCGCAGCACAAGCCCAGAGCCGACTTTACGACCGGCTTCTTCGAGGTCGGCGGGTTTGAGGTGCTGACGAACCAGGGGTTTCCGACGCCGGAGGCTGCCGCGCAAGCCGCGCTGGAGTCGGGTGCGCCCATTGTGGTCATCTGCTCAACCGACGACACCTACCCGGACCTGGTCCCTCCTCTCACGAAGCGCATGAAGGACGGTCGGCCTGAGACGGTGGTAGTGCTGGCGGGCTACCCGCAAGACCAGGTTGACGCTCACCGGGCGGCGGGCGTTGATGACTTCGTTCATGTTCGGGCCAATTGTTACGAAATGCTTGTGAACTTCCAGCAGCGAATAGGAGTGAGTGCATGAGTATGACCCCAGATTTTACCACCATGCCCTATGAAGGGGAGGGGGACGTTCCGCAGTCCAGCTTTGCGGAGTGGCAGGCGCGGGTGGAGCAGGCCACGGGCATGTCCCTGGATGACCTGATGTGGAGAACCATGGAGAAGATTGATGTCAAGCCGCTCTACACCGGCGAAGACAGCGCGGAGCTTGAGCACCTGGGCTATGTGGCGGGGCTGCCGCCCTTCCTGCGCGGCCCCTACCCCTCTATGTACGTGACCCGGCCCTGGACCGTACGCCAGTATGCGGGGTTTTCCACCGCCGAAGAGAGCAACGCCTTCTACCGCCGCAACCTTGCCGCCGGGCAGAAAGGGCTTTCCATTGCCTTCGACCTGGCCACCCACCGCGGCTACGACTCCGACCACTCGCGGGTGGTGGGCGATGTGGGCAAGGCGGGGGTGGCCGTGGATTCCATCCTCGATATGGAAATCCTTTTCGATGGCATCCCGCTCAACGAGATGTCCGTTTCGATGACGATGAACGGGGCGGTCATCCCCATCATGGCGGCCTACATCGTGGCGGCGGAGGAGCAGGGCGTGGCGCAGAAGCAGTTGACCGGCACCATCCAGAACGACATTCTGAAGGAATATATGGTGCGCAACACCTACATCTATCCCCCCACCCCCTCGATGCGCATTGTGGCCGACATCTTCGCCTATACCTCGCAGCACATGCCCAGGTTCAACAGCATCAGTATTTCAGGCTACCACATGCAGGAGGCCGGGGCAACGGCAGACCTGGAACTGGGCTATACGCTGGCCGACGGCCTGGAATATGTGCGCACGGGGCTGCGGGCGGGGATGAGCATTGACCAGTTTGCGCCGCGGCTCTCGTTCTTCTGGGCCATCGGCATGAACTACTTTATGGAGATTGCCAAGATGCGCGCCGGGCGGCTGCTGTGGGCCAAACTCATCAAGCAGTTCGACCCGCAGGACGACCGCTCGATGTCGCTGCGGACCCATTCGCAGACCTCCGGCTGGAGCTTGCAGGAGCAGGACCCCTTCAACAATGTGGCCCGCACCTGCATCGAGGCGATGGCGGCGGCTCTGGGGCATACCCAATCGCTGCACACTAACGCGCTGGATGAGGCTATCGCTCTGCCCACCGACTTTTCGGCGCGGATTGCCCGTAACACGCAGTTGTATTTGCAGGATGAGACGGGTATCTGCAAGGTGGTGGACCCGTGGGGTGGCTCGTACTATGTGGAGGCGCTGACCGATGCGCTGGCTCGCCGCGCCTGGGCACACATTCAGGAGGTGGATGCGCTTGGCGGTATGACAAAGGCCATCGAGACCGGTTTGCCCAAGATGCGCATTGAGGAGGCGTCGGCACGTCGCCAGGCCCGCATTGATTCGGCCAGCGAAGCGCTCATCGGGGTGAACCGCTACCGCCTGACGAAGGAAGAGCCGCTGGACATCCTCGTCGTGGATAATACTGCTGTGCGCGAGTCGCAGGTGTCCCGCTTGCGGAAGCTCCGCGAAGAGCGCGACGAAGCCAGGACCGAAGCGGTCCTGCGTGCTATCACCCGGGCCGCCGAGACGGGCGAAGGGAACCTGCTCGAACTGGCCGTTGAAGCGACCCGGGCCCGCGCCAGTCTGGGCGAAATCTCAGACGCGATGGAGAAGGTGTTTGGTCGGCACCAGGCCGAAACGCGCACGATTTCCGGGGTCTACAGCAGCGAATTCCGCAATGGGAACGAAGTGTCTACCGTTCGAGCGATGACGGAGGAGTTTGAGCAGCGCGAAGGGCGGCGACCCCGTATCATGGTGGCCAAGATGGGGCAGGATGGGCACGACCGCGGAGCCAAGGTCATTGCTACGGCATTTGCCGACCTGGGCTTCGATGTGGACATCGGGCCGCTGTTCCAGACCCCGGAGGAAGCCGCTCGTCAGGCGACGGAGAATGATGTTCACATTGTCGGGGTCAGTTCGCTGGCCGCCGGGCACAAGACCCTCGTTCCCCAACTGGCCGAGGAATTGCACAAACTTGGACGAGACGATATCATGATTGTGGTGGGGGGGGTTATCCCTGCCCAGGACTATGAGTTTCTCAAGGCTCACGGAGCCTCAGCGGTGTTTGGTCCAGGAACCGTCATTCCCGTTGCCGCCAGAAAGGTTCTGGAAGAACTGAATCAGCGGCTAGAACTGGTGTAGCTCCCTATGAAAGTTGTGTACATTCATCATGCAGCCATGCTGGTGCTGCTTCCGATGATCATCGTTGCGCCGTACCCGGTGGATATTGTCCTGGCCGTCTTCCTGTTTGTGTTCTTGAATATCTGTATGAACAGCGCTATGGATGAGGCCGCTTCGCTGAGGCGACACGGTTCCCCTGCGTCCTCATCCGCGGTGCTCCCGGAACCTGCGGAACCCCACGAGCACCTGACGTTCCGCACCGACCCTTCCGGGAAGTTCTCGGTCCTGACGAGCAAGCGGGTGTATGAGTTTCAGGGGGGAACCGGCTGCGACCGGGACGATATTACCCAGAAGATGGCCCGCCTGGTCCTCACCCATATGGACCAGCATGGCGAGACGGTCGTGTCCACGACGTTCTTCGCGGTGTTTGGTGCCGCGCTGGAGGAGAAGATGCAGCGGGGACGCAGGTAGGAATGGGGGAACAAGAGGCAAAGAGCGAGGGACCGCGCCCGATGGCACGGTCCCTCTGCTCTGGATGAACTCATCTCATCAGGTCAGAAGAAGACCTCTCTTAGGTGGTCAGACCGCTGTTGATCTGGCTGAATACCTGGCTGACCTTCCGACCGAGCAGCGTCAAGATACCGATAACAACAATTGCGATAAGAACGAGAATGAGCGCGTACTCTACGAGACCCTGACCTTCTTCCTTCGCAAAGAAACTTCGCAGCATTGATTGCCTCCTTCGTAAATGGTTTCTCAACTAACGAATGGTGTGAACTAACTGTCGGTATTATACAGGCAAAGCGAGCACTTTGCAATAGGCTCATGGTACAGGGTGGTCATAGTACCTTCCTGCGAACAGAGGTTTCACCGGGCGACCGGTCCCCGATGCGAGAGACTTGCGTGTTGATGCGGGGCATGCGAGGCTTCACGAATCCTCCCGCAGCTGCCCCCCCTCCAGCCAGAGCCGCCGCCAGGTGGTGCTAGTCCACATCCCGCTCCGTACCGCCTCTTCTGCCCGAAGCAATGCCTGGTAGCGGGAATCGGGCCGCGCCGCAAGGACGGCGGGGGCATCATCTTCCACTATGGCCCCGTGTTCAATGACCAGGGTCCGGTCGAAGGTTTGCGACTCTCCCACGTCGTGCGAGATGAAGAGCAGGGTTGCGTCTCGCCAGTATTCCCGCGCCCGGACCAGCAACTCCCGCCGCTGCCCGCGGTCGAGGCCGCGGAATGGTTCGTCAAGGATGACCAGGCGCACCCCCGAACGGAACATCGCCCGTCCGAGGCGCACCCGCTGACCCTCCCCGCCGGAGACCAGCCCCCCCCCCTCCCCAAGCGTGGTCTGAAGGCCGTGGGGGAGCCTTTCGAGCACCCTGAAGAGGTTGGCCTGTTCGATGGGCAGGTCGGTGAGGGGGATGGCGGATGTGGTGTTGCCATAGCGAATGTTCTCCAGCAGAGAGCGGTTCCAGAGCTGCACCGCCGGGTCGACCCAGACCGTCTTCCGTCGCAGCGTATGCACCTGGGCCCCGCTGAGCGACAGCCCATCAACGCGGACCATGCCTGACGCGGGACGATACCAGCCAAGCAGAATACCCACCAGGCTTGACTTCCCCGCGCCGGATGGCCCGATGATGGCTACATGTTCGCCCGGTTGGATGGTCAGGTTGATGTCCGTCAGGATGGGGTGCCCGGCGGCATAGACCGTGATATGCTCCATCGTGATGCCCACCCCTGACGGCTGCGGCGGGGCCG
>DAOTUF010000673.1:0-5803 GCA_034437495.1 Chloroflexaceae bacterium
GTGGCCCGGGAGATGACCAAACTGCATGAGGAGTTTGTTCGGGCAACCCTCGCCCGGGCGCAGGAGCACTTCCAGCAGCACCCGCCGCGGGGGGAATGTACGCTCGTCATTGAAGGCTTCCCCGAGGACGAGAGGCGGAGCCGGTGGGAATGGGGAGCCGAAACAACGGCTGCTTCTCATTCTCTGGAGCCAGTTGACGTCACGGCCCGGCGTCGGCTGCACGAACTGCACGCGCAGGGGGTGAGCGGGAGCCGCGCCGCCCGGATGATTGCCAGAGAACTCGGGATACCGAAGAGCGCGGTCTACCAGATGGCGTTGGAGGGGGGGGAAGAGGAAGAGGAAGAGGAAGAGGAGGCGACCGGCGCAACCGGCGCGAGCAGTGATGGGGGTGACGAGCCATGAGGCTTGAACCTCTTCCAACCCCTGCCCGGACCCCCTCCTCTCTGCTGCGTGACTATCTCTGCCTCACCAGACCGCGCATTCTGTCGCTCCTGCTGCTGACGACCCTGGTGGGGATGGTGCTGGCGGCGGAAGGGTTTCCCTCCCCGACGCTGGTCTTCTGGACGCTGGTGGGGGGCTACCTGGTGGCTGGCGGGGCGGGTGCAATGAACGGGGCGCTGGATTGGGACCTTGACCGACAGATGACCCGCACCCGCAAGCGCCCGGTCCCCAATGGGCGCATCGCTCCGACGCATGCGCTCTGGTTCGGGGTGGGGCTGTGCGCTCTGGGCGGGGGGATTCTGGCGGTCTGGACGACGGTGCTGGCGGCGCTGCTGGCCATGACCGGCGTGCTCGCCTATGTGCTCGTCTACACGCAGTGGCTCAAGCGCACCAGCAGGCACAATGTGGTCATTGGCGGGAGTGCGGGAGCGCTCCCCCCGCTGGTCGGGTGGGCGGCGGTCACTGGCTCGGTCTCTCCTGTGGCTTTGCTGCTGGCGGCGCTCATCTTCTGCTGGACCCCCCCCCATTTCTGGTCCCTGGCCATCATCAAGCGGGAGGAGTATGCGCGGGTGGGGGTGCCGATGCTGCCGGTGGTGGCGGGTGAACAGACAACCCGACAGCACATCTTCCGCTACACGCTCGTGACGGTCTGCCTGAGCCTCGGTCTGGTGCTGGTCGCGGGGAACGCGGTGGGGTGGGTCTACCTGCTGGTGGCGCTGCTCGCTGGCAGCCTCTTTGTGGCCTGGGCCTGGGTGGGTTGGCGTCGGAGGGGAACCACCCCCACCTCCACCTGGGGGTTCTACGCCTATACCCTGCTCTACCTGGCGCTGTTGTTCAGCGCGATGGTGCTCGACAAAGCGGTGGCGTAGCTTGCACGGTGCTGCTATAATGAGTCCGGAAAGGGAACAAATTTTTCTCTTCTTTGCAGGAGGATACCACCGACGTAGGAACTGACGGAGAAACGATGGATAGTTATAGCTAAAGGAGGCACAGATGACTGAGACCCAGACCATGCCCTCCCCGTTGACCGGGTTGACCCTGGACGAAATGGAATGGCAGGATATCGAACTGCCTCCGACCAATCTGCCTGATGGAGACGGAGACAAGATGGAATCACCCTGGCACGTTGGCTCAATCTCCCTGGTTGTCAGCAGCTATGTCGCTGCCCATGAAGGACGCCGGGAGGACTATTTCATTGGCGCAAACATGTTTCTCTACTACAGTATGGAGCAGGTCCGGAACCGCGATTTTAAGGGGCCGGATATTTTCGTGGTGAAAGATGTCGATGGGACTCGCAAGCGCAACTACTGGGCTATCTGGGAGGAACGGGGGCGATATCCAGATGTGATTATCGAACTGCTGTCCCCTTCCACCGAAGCCTATGACCTTGGAAAAAAGAAGGACCTGTACGAGCGAACCTTTCGCACCGCGGAATATTTCTGTGTGGCACCGGATGTTTCCCGCATCCTCGGATGGCGTCTCGAAAACCGTTTACACTACGCGCCTATTCCAACCAATGAACGGGGACGGGTCTGGAGTCAGGAACTTGGTTTCTGGCTTGGGGGGTGGCACGGGATGTTCTGGGGGTTGGAACACACCTGGCTCCGTTTGTATACGCAAGATGAGGAACTGGTCCTGACCCCAGACGAAGCCGAAAAGCAGCGGGCCGAAGCTGAAAAGCAGCGGGCCGAAGCCGAAAAGCAGCGGGCCGAAGCCGCCGAGCAACAGCTTTCGTCCGCACAACATCGTATCGCCCAACTGGAAGCGGAACTTGCTCAAGTGCGCGGCGACCCTCCGACCACCACGTGAGCGGGGGCTGTGAATAATGGAAACTGGATGCTCAGGATGCTGGTAGAGGTCGCCCGACTGACCGATGCCAGCGTCCTCATTCGCTATGTTCTCCCGAACGACCGAACGGGGCAATTGACGCCTCTCTGGACCTCATGGTACAATCGTCTGACTCAGCGAGTCATGCTCACCACGCAGCGCACCTTCCATCCATCCGTAGGAATGTGAAGATAGCCTGCAAGGAGTGGCCTCTTTCTTTCATTGAACACAAGAAAGGTAGCAGAAGACAGCCATCATGTCTACCCCACTATTTGACGCGGTCCTGGTTGCGAACCGGGGGGAAATCGCCCTGCGGGTGATGCGGGCCTGCCGCGAACTGGGTCTCCGGTGTGTCGCCGTCTATTCCGAGGCAGACCGGGATGCGTGCCACGTTCGGTATGCCGATGATGCCTATCTCATCGGGCCACCCCCCGCAACCGAAAGCTACCTGAACATCGATCGGATGATTGCCACGGCCCGTCAGGCCGGAGCGGGGGCTATCCATCCGGGTTACGGGTTTCTGGCCGAAAACGCCGACTTTGCCCGGGCCGCTGCCAGTGCGGGGTTGGTCTTTATCGGGCCGCCGCCCGAAGCGACCGAAGCGCTTGGCGGCAAGGTGGCTGCCCGCAACATTGCGCGGTCGGTGGGGGTGCCGATGGTGCCGGGCACGATGGAGCCGCTGACCGATGTGGCCGAAGCGTACCGCATTGCGGAAGATTTTGGCTACCCCATTGCTATCAAAGCCGTCGGGGGTGGGGGTGGGCGGGGGCTGCGCGTGGTGCGCAGCGAAGGCGAGATAGAAGCGGCCTTCGAAAGCGCCCGCCGCGAGGCTGCGCTTTCGTTCAAAAATGAAGCCCTCTACATCGAAAAGTACCTCACCAACCCGCGCCACATCGAAGTCCAGATTCTCGCTGATACCTATGGGAGCGTGGTGTATGTGGGGGAGCGTGATTGTTCCATCCAGCGCCGCCACCAGAAGCTCATTGAAGAGTGCCCATCGCCCGCGCTGACCCCGCAGCAGCGAGCCGACATCGGCACGGCTGCGGTGCGCCTCCCCAAAGCCGTCGGCTATGTCGGGGCCGGGACGCTCGAATTTCTCTACGAAGAGGGTCATTTCTATTTCCTGGAAATGAACTCCCGTATCCAGGTCGAGCACACCGTCACCGAGATGGTCTATGGGTTGGACCTGGTCAAGGCGCAGATACGGATTGCCCAGGGGGAACCACTCTGGTTCAGCCAGGAAGACCTGGTGCCACGCGGACATGCCATCGAATGCCGTATCAATGCCGAAGACCCGCGCTCCAATTTTCGCCCGGCCCTGGGAACGATAGGGAACTACCGCGAACCCGCTGGTCTGGGGGTGCGAGTTGATAGCGGGGTGCGGTCCCACTGGACCATTCCGCAGCACTATGATTCGCTCCTCTCCAAGCTGATTACCTGGGGGCAGGACCGCCCCGAAGCCATTGCGCGGATGCTACGGGCGCTGACCGATTATCAGATTGAGGGTGTGACCACGACCATCCCCTTCTACCGCGTCGCCTTGCAGCACCCCACCTTCCAGAGCGGCGACTTAAGTGTCAACTTTATTCCCAACCACCCGGAACTGATTGAACGCCTTGCGGCAGAGGCTTCTCAAGCCGAGGTAGCGACCCAGACCGAGCCAGAAGCGCCCATGCGCGAGTTTACCGTGGAGGTGAACCGCCGCCTGTTCACGGTGCGTGTCGGAGGGGCCGGGGTGGTCGGCGCGGACGGTGGGGCCACTTCTCCGAGAGCCAAGAAACGCGCCGACCGTGCCAAACAAGCCAAAATAGCTCCCCCCGTAGCCAACGCCGTCGTCTCCCCGCTCCAGGGAACGATTAGCGCGGTGCGGGTCGAACCCGGGCAGGAAGTCGAATCCGGGCAGGTCATCTTCATTGTTGAGGCGATGAAGATGGAAAATGAGATAGCCGCGTCTCGGGCAGGCAAGATAGCCGAGATTCGTGCCAAACCAGGGGCCACGATTGAGGCGGGGGGCGTGCTGGCGACGTTCGCAGAGTGATGCTACGCTCCCTCCTCCTGGTTCCGGCCAGGAAAAGCGTAATCTTCCCGGGAGGAGGCGGAGCGCATCTGACCCGCCTGAGCCAGGGACGTGGGTGGGGACCTTCCCCGTTCCCCCACCCGCCCGCTTGATACTCCTACGTCTCGCCTGACCTCGGTTGCCCCGCTGTCAGCGTGAGGAGGTATATAAGATCCATGCCTGCTCTCACCGTTCACCATCTGCGGGTGCGGGCGCAGGCCACCGCACCGCTCTCGCTGCGCGAATATACGGGGGCGTCGCTGCGCGGAGCCTTCTTCACGACGCTGCTTTCCCGCTTTTGTTCCAATGCGAGCACGGATACCTGTGCAGGATGCTCCTTTGTCCCGGTGTGCCCGGTCTGTGCGCTGGTCGCGCCGCTGCGCGATGCCTCCCCCCGCGGGCGTGATGTCCCCCGCGCCTACGCCATTCGCCCACCGATGAACCACCCTGGTGTCCTCGGGCCGGGCGAGGTCTTTACGTTTGGCCTCACCCTGTTTGGTCTGGGCATCGATCTGTTTCCCTATGTGGTGCTCACGCTCTACGAGATGGGGCGGTACGGGGTGGGGCACCGGCTGGCAGAAAATCAGTGGAAACGGGGGCAGTTCGTCATCCAGGAGGTACAGGCGGTGCATCTGCTCGGCGGGCAGGCCCGAACTGTGATGCAGGAGCATTTGCAGCAGGTGCGGGTGCCCGATATGCCGATGGGGTGGGAAGACGCGCTGCACCAGGCCCGGACCCGGCCCCTCGCTCCGGATCGGCTCGTGCTGCGCTTCTGGACCCCGCTGCGGCTCACCGATCAGAAGCGGTTGGTGAAGCAGCCGGAGATGCGCCCGCTGGTGGTGCGGTTGCTGGAGCGGCACGACGCGCTGGCCCGCGAGTATGGGGGGACGCCGTTTGAGTTGCCCGAGCGTGAGGCACTGCAAGCTGCGGCTGCGAAGGTCCGTCTGGTGGAAGACGGCACCCGGTGGGTCGATCTGGGCAGCTTTTCGCGCCGCCAGCGCAAGGCCACGCCTATCGGGGGGATGGTGGGAACGGCAGCATACGCCGGGGAGATTGCACCGCTGCTGCCCCTGCTGGTGTGGGGCAGCGTGATACAGGTGGGAAAAGACACGACCAAAGGCAATGGCGTGTATGAGCTATGGACGTGATGCTCGCTGCCCGGGGTCAGGTTGTGGTAGACTACCTGGAGACGGTCTGTGCGGGAGGGGCCGGGCGGTCGAAGGTCTGCCCCCCGGTGCCCTCTGCGTAACTGCGCCGGCTAAGATAGGGGAAGGCATTCAGGAGCCACGACCGACTGTCAAACAAACAGGTATGGACCACCTGGTTTCCCACGCATGGTGGAAAAGGAATATCGTGGTCAACGACCACCCGCTGAAGCGGGTGGCTTGTGAAGAGCAAGCCGACGTTGACCAGTTCGCCCGCAAGGGCAGCCGATAGGGAGGTCACGAGACCCTGGGGTGCGTTGCCAGCTCCAGGCCC
>DAOTUF010000674.1:0-4611 GCA_034437495.1 Chloroflexaceae bacterium
CTGCGCCCGGCCCCGCCTCACGCTCGCGGGGAAGACCGAGAACGCCCGTCGCTGAGGCGCGACCTCTACGACACGGAGGTGGCGCTCCGACAGGCGGAATACCTGGCGGCCAGCGAGACCAGACCCTACCCCCGACCTCGGCGGAGACCCCGGCCCAACCAGCACCGCCAGCCGGCGTGGTTCCATCACCCCCTCTTTCTGGCGCTGGTTTCGCTGGTGAGCCTGGCTATCCTCGTGCTCTTCTGGCCTTCGGACCAGGCATCGCGGACGGCCCGCTGGCTCGGCCCCATCGGGCAGGTCTTCCGCTTCCCGATACCCTTTCTCGACCCTCCCCCCCGCCCGGTGGGGGACTACCACCTGCGCGGGACGCCCAGTCTGGCGGCCCAGGATATTGATGCTATTCTGACATCCTATGGATCCCCGGCGGCTGGCACCGGGCAGACCTGGGTAGACCTGGGCCGAGACTACCACATCGACCCGGCCTATGCCCTGGCCTTCTTCATTCACGAGAGCACCGCCGGCACCCACCCCAACTGGGCCGGGCTGAAACCCGATGGCACCACCACGCACAACATCGGCAATATCATCTGCGCGGGCTACCAGCGCTGCCACGGACGTTTCCGCGACTATGCCTCCTGGGAAGAGGGCATCGAGGACTGGTTCCGCCTGATTGACGACGAGTATATCAAGGGGCGCGGCACCGAAACCGTAGATGAGATTATCCCCATCTATGCTCCGTCGTTTGAAAATGATGTGGACGCCTACATCGCGGTCATCAAGCGCATGGTGGACTCCTGGCGCTCGGACGCGCTGGCCGGGCAAGGGTGGGAGGGGCACAGCCTCGTGCCGACGGGCAACCCCCTGAACGACCCCCGCACCGTGATGACCCAGGGCTACGGCGTGGGCACGCACGCGCCTGCGCAAACCTGGGGGGCCATCGATCTGGCTATTGACCGTGACCGGGATGGTCAGGCAGACCCGGAGGGAAGTTGGGGGATACCCGTGTATGCCACGCACAGCGGCATAGTCAAGACAACCCGCAACTCCTGGCCCGCGGGCAACCACGTCTGGGTCATCAACCAGGCCTATAAGACGGGCTACGCGCATCTGCAAGATTTTGCCGTGGTGGATGGGCAAATCGTTCAGCCGGGCGAAGTCATCGGCTCGCTTGGCTCTACCGGGCAGTCTTCGGGGCCACACCTGGACTACCAGGTGTGGCACTGGCAGGATGGAGTCTGGGTCAATCAGAACCCCCTCAACTTCGGGACGCTGGCCCCCTGACCTGATACCGCCTGCCTTCCTCACCCTTCCCCGCCTCCTGCGCACCTGTCACCTTTCGTTCTCGCTGCAACTCTGCCCCCCGCCTCTTCGTCGTATGGAGCAAGGACCAGGCAGTCCCAACGCGAAACGAAATACTCATGAGCTATGAGGAGTGATGATATGCAGACACGTCTAACACGCAGCAGGACCGAATCGATGATTGGGGGCGTTTGTGGGGGGTTGGGCGAATATTTCAGCGTTGACCCGGTGATGGTGCGGTTTATCTTCGTGCTGGTCACGTTCACCAGCGGGCTTGGTCCCCCCGTCTACCTGCTGCTCTGGCTGCTGATGCCGCGGCAGAGCCAGGCAGAGGCTTCTGCCCTGCGCGGAGGGACGGGCGAGACGTTGCAGGAGCCGATGTCGCCGGGTCAGGGGCAGGTCCCCCACCCCACCCCCTACGTACAGCACCCGCGGACGGCTCCGCCCGAAGCGTGGACGGGTTCCCAGTCTGTCCCCACTTATGCGGCTCCACCCGGGGCATCGGCGCACCAGGCAGGGTGGCCCGAAACCCCCTCCACCGGTCAGACCATCCGACTGGAGAAATTCTCGACGCCTGCTCAGGCGGATACGGGTGCTGAGACCGGCTATCCTGCCGACTTTGCCCATACAGCCAACTTCCAGGCCGCGGTCAATCCGTCGAATCAGGGGGGAGAACAGACGGGTGGGCAGATGGGCGGGCAGCCGGATGCGTCCGAAGCCAGCATGCCCCACCAGCGCTCCCGCGACTGGCGAAAGCTCGGCCTGATTCTCATTGGCCTGGGGACGCTGATTATCGTCAACCACTTTGTCAGCATGGCCTACATCTTCCCGTCTCTGTTGATTATTGCCGGCATTATGCTGCTACGACGGAGCCGATGACTGTACGAGACCGAGTTCGACGGCCCGCACCGCGGCCTGGGTACGGTCGGAAACGTTGAGCTTGGCAATGATGTGCTGCACATGCACCTTGACCGTCCCCGCACTGATGATGAGGTTCTGGGCTATCTGACGGTTGGTTTGCCCCTGGGCAAGCAGCCGCAGCACCTCAAGTTCGCGCGGGGTCAGCGGTTCGGGCAGGGCTTCCTCGCGCCCCCCCTCGCTGGACATGGACTGGAGCAGACGTTGGGTCAGGTCGGTGTTCAGAAAGGACTCGCCCTGCAACACGTGCCGGATGGCCGTCAGAAGCTCGCGGCGGCTCGTGTCTTTGAGCAGGTAGCCCGCGGCTCCCGCTCGAATGGCCGAGATGAGGTAGTCCGAGTTTTCGTGCATGGTCACGATGATGACGCTGATGTCCGGGCACGCCTGCTTGACAGCCCGCGTGGTCTCTAGCCCGTCCATCCCCGGCATGCGCACGTCTACCAGCGCCAGGTCCGGGCGCAGGGTGCGGCAAAGCTCCAGGGCTTCGGGGCCATCCGTAGCCTCCCCCACGACCTCCAACCCCTTTTCTCCCTCCAGCATACTGCGCAGTCCGGCCCTCGCAAGCTCGTGGTCATCGGCGATAATCAGCCGGGCCGTCCCGGACGCACGTTTCGATGATGACGATGATGACGATGATGATGATGCGGTATTCATCTCACGGTAGCTCCTTTTCTTCTTCTAACCCGACCAGGGAAGCTTCAGCGACAATCAGCGTGCCCCTCCCCGGGTAGCTGTCTACGGACAATGTGCCCCCCAGAAGCGCCATACGCTCCTGCATCCCAAGCAACCCGATACGCTCGCCCGGCTTGCTGCTCTCAGGGTGGTACGACGGGTCAAAGCCACACCCCCAGTCCTCGATCTCCAGGCGAATGGTGTGCTGCTGGCAGAACAACCCCAGACGTACGCGGGTGGTGCGGGCGTGCTTGCGAATGTTATTGAGGGCTTCCTGAGCGACCCGGAAAAGCGTGGTCTCGATGGACGAGGGCAGCCGCTCCCACAGCGAGGATTCTTCGTAGCTGATGCTCCACCCCTCGGCCCGGAGCGTCTCCACCTCCAGGCGCAGCGCACTCGCCAGACCAAAATCATCCAGCACGGTCGGGCGCAGCCCGGCAATGACGTGGCGGGCTTCTTTGACCACGCGCTGCGACAGCTCCAGCGCCCGCCCAAGCACCTTTCGGCTCCGTTCGGAGCGCGGGCGGTAGAGACCCGCAAAGGTTTGCCAGTGCTGGTGGGCACTGGAAGCGACTTGCGCCAACCCATCGTGCAGTTCGTAGGCGACCCGTCGGCGCTCCTCTTCCTGCGAAACCAGCAGCTTTTCGACCAGTTCGTGGAGCCGCCGCTCACGCTCCGCGAGTTCCTGCATCAGGCGCATGTTCTCGCACTCTGCCCGCTTCCGTTCGGTAATGTCCCGAACAATAATCTGCGCCGTGGGCGCATCGTTCCAGAGGATATAGCCCGCGTGGACCTCGACCGGCACGGTCGTGCCATCGAAGCAGCGCAGGACCATTTCAATGCACACCGCGTGGGAAGGGGTGGAGATAACCCGCTCCAGGCAGTCCATACACGAAGCTTCGTACTCCGGCACCACAAAGGTGAGCATCTGCTGTCCCGTGATGGTCTCTTTGCCGTCTGCCTGGAGGATACGGGCCATCGAGGGGTTGGCCAGGTGGATATTCCCCCTCCCATCCACAATCAGGATGCCATCCGGGGAAAGCTCTATCAGCTGCTGGAACCGGGTGCGTTCGTTCATCAGGTGGCGGTAGCGGTTGAGCCGCGTAATCGTCCGCACCCGCATCCGCAGTTCGGCGCGGTCGAAGGGCTTGGAGATAAAGTCGTCGGCCCCCGCCGCCAATCCCTCCAGGCGCGACTCGCGGTCATCGAGCGCGGTAATCATCATGATGGGGATTTCGGCCAGGCAGGGGTTGGCTCGCAGGTGACGGCACACCTCGAACCCATCCATGTAGGGCATCATAACATCCAGGAGGATGAGGTCCAGCGCCACCTTTGCGGCCTTCTCGATAGCATCCGGCCCGTTGCTGGAGAAGTAGAGCTGGTAGTTTTCTGGCGTCAACAACGCCTCCAGGGTCTTGAGTCCCTGGGGCGAATCATCCACGATTAAAATGGCACTGCGATATTCCATCGGGGGGTATTCTTCCTTCGGTCAGGTAGCGCTCAATGGTCTGAGCCAGCTTCTTCAAGCCGACCGGCTTGCTCATATAGTCGTTGGCTCCGGCTTCCAGGCACCGCTCGCGGTCGCCCGCCATCGCCAGCGCGGTCAGCGCAATAATCGGGATATCTCCCAGGTCGGGGGCGGCGCGGATGTGGCGTATCGCTTCCAACCCGTCCATCCCCGGCATCTGGATGTCCATCAGGATGAGGTCCGGGCGCTCCCGC
>DAOTUF010000675.1:0-2553 GCA_034437495.1 Chloroflexaceae bacterium
GGTAGGGGTTGAGGATAGTGAGGTCCTGGATAGCGTGGTCGCCGCGCAGGTCGAGCACGGCGTTCAGGAAGGAGATCAAAATCTCCTTGCGCTGTTCGTTGCCGAAGATCTTCTTGAAGGCCACATCGTTTTTGGGATTGACAAATCGCATCGGATTGACCTGCCCTTTCTTGCCTTGCTTCTATCCCGCCCTGGCATCGTTTGTTGCTGGCTGTGCCTCTCCTGAGCATGATACGCGCTTTGCCCGTGCAGCGCAAATGTCCCGGTAGCCCCCGCTCCCCTCACTCCAGGCGCAGCGACATCAGCACTAGCCGGTCAGAACCAGGTCCCCCCCCCCGGCTCGTCCCCCCGGAAGTCACCGTCAGGCGTTGCCCACGCTGCTGCTCGTACAACCCTACCACCACCTGGTAGTCCCCCGGGGGCAGGTCGGCGGGCAGGGGAAGTCGCACCTCCGTGGTCACGAACCGACCCGGCTCCCACGTGCTGGTGGAGTAGGGTTGGTCTACCTGGGCGTAGCGTCGTTTCTCACCACTGCCATCGCTGTCATCACTACCGTCTCTTACCAGGTGGACGAACACCCAGTAATCGGAGGCCGGTACCGCACGGGTCGTCCACACCAGGTGGAACCGCAGCGGTTGCCCCCGCCGCGCCGGGCCGTCCTGGTCAACCCCATAGAGCTGGATAGCTTCCCCCAGTCCCACGTTCAGCCGGCGTTCAACGAGCGGGGGAGCCTCATATATCCAGGCGTAATCAACTCCGTGGATTGTTACGGTGTGCCGGGGAACCAGTTGGCCATAGAACTGGTCGAAGGGAGGGGGCGGACGCTCCCCCTGCACCTGGTAGATATAGGTCACGACATAGCCCGCTCCCGCACGGAGCCGCCCCTCGTCCGGGAAGGTGGCCCGCGCTCCCGCCCGCAGGAAGGGGTTCAGCGAGGTAATCATATGGCTGATAACCAGCACGTCTGTGATATCCGGCTGGCGGTTGAGCCACACCGCAGCCTGCTCAAGCCCCTCCCCCCACCCGACCGCAAAGGTCTGCGCCCCCTTCTGCGCCCCCCCGAATACCGGGTTGAAGGCGCAGAGGCCATAGGGGTGCCACCAGGCCGCGTTGACCAGTGCCGCCGCGCCAAGCAAAGAAACTGAAACGGCTCCGACAATCCCCTTTTTGCCCTGGATGCCAGACGAAACACGTCGGGTGGCGCGTTCGGCCCCCCAGACCAACCCCGCCGCCGCGACGATGTTGACCGATGGGAAGATGGGCACCAGGTAGCGGTTGAACTTCTTCGGAAAGAAGCTCATGGCCACCACAAACAGGATGATAAACCCCACCAGCAGGGCCATACTGCGCCCCTCCGCCCCCCGTCCCCTGACCTCCGTCCCCTGTCCCCTGAAGACGAAGGGAAGCAGCAGCAACCCCACCAGCGCCCACGGCGTGGTCCGCAGCACCAGCGCCACGGGGTAGAACCGCCAGCCGGGGGACAGGTCGGAGCGCCCCAGAAAGAAGTTGCCCGTCATGTGGGGCTGTGCGCCCTCGACCTCCACCCCCACCCGCAGCGCCTCATACACCCGTGCAGGCGATATCCACAGCGCGGGCCAGAGCACCACCACCGTGAGCAGGACGACACCTCCCCAGGCAGCGAACGCAGCCAGGGAGTGCGAGCGGGAAGAAGGGGTTCGGTAGGTGCTGACCAGCGCCAGCACCCCCACCACGGGAACCAGCGCCAGGGCCGGTGACTTGCTGAGGATGGCCAACCCCGCGCAGATACCCGACCCGGCCAGCCACCCCCACTGACGGGAGGGTCCCCAGAAGCAGCAGGCCGCCAGCAGGCTCAGCGTGGCGCAGGTTCCCATCAGGGCATCAACGTGGAGCAGGCGGCTGTAGCCGACAATGAAGGGGTCGGTCGCCCAGAGCAGCGCCGCCAGCACAGCAACCATTGGGGAGAAGAGCCGACGCAGCATCCCATAGCCCAGGAGCACCCCAACCACGTGCGCCAGCGCCATCGGCAGACGGTGCAGCGCCAGGATGGTGGGAAAGGTCTCGTGCTGAAGTATGCCCTGTTCAAAAAGGAATCTGCGCAGGACGATGCCCGCACTGCCCAACCACATCGTGGTGACGCCGGGGTGGGTCGAAATCTCCATAGTCTGGAGGTTGCCCGACTGGAGCGCCCGCAGCAGCGACTCCGAGCGCCCGAACCAGAACTCTATCTCATCGTGCGTCACGAACTGCCCCAGGTCGGCCACCCGCAGCACCAGCGCAATCAAGCCAACCAGCACGTAGCTCAGGAGGACCGGGCGTTTCCAGACACGCATCATTGCTCCATTATACCAGTGATAGGGTTCCTCAATATCTGCTACAATGAAACCAGGCAACAACACGACGACTGCCCGGTCAACGACCACCCGCTGAAGCGGGTGGCTTGTGAAGCGCAAGCCGACGTTGACCAGTTCGCCCGCAAGGGCAGTCGATAGGGAGGTCACGAGACCCTGGGGTGCGTTGCCAGCTCCAGGCCCTCTCGCTGGTCGTTAAACAGGCAGACGGTCTATGCCAGTG
>DAOTUF010000676.1:0-6588 GCA_034437495.1 Chloroflexaceae bacterium
GTGTGCCTCGTTCAGATAGGGAGGCTTGTCGTGCTGACCCGCACTGGCATAGACCGTCTGCCTGTTTAACGACCAGCGAGAGGGCCTGGAGCTGGCAACGCACCCCAGGGTCTCGTGACCTCCCTATCGGTTGCTCCAAAGAGCGAACTGGTCAACGTCGGCTTGCTCTTCACAAGCCACCCGCTTCAGCGGGTGGTCGTTGACATGGTATGACGATGATTATCGTTCCTTTGAACCTGCTTATGGTACCACAAAAGGGAGGGGACCGTCAATACGTTCCATCCCCCGGTCCCCCTGTTCTGGACAAGGTTTTGCAGTCAGTAGTATAATGAATGGCAATGCTCTGCTATGATAATCATGTCCTTTCAGGTTGCTCACTCATTATGGACCAGGAGGAAGGAGGCCCACCATGGCGTACCCATCGCCTGAAATCGGGACCGGACGGAAGAAACGACGGCAGGATGAGGGAACGGGACCCGAGGAGACTCCGATTTTTGTTGCGCAGGGGGTGATGAAAGAAGATTTTCCCGATACGGCCTTCGTAGAGGAATACGACGAGGGGGAGGGGAGCTTTATTCCCCAGGGGGCGCTGACCTTCGTGATGCTCATGTTGACTGGCTACGTCATCTACTGGGGGTATGTCTGGTTTATCATTATTGAGCGCAGATAGCGAGGTTCCACCATGCATATTGATAAGCTGGAACGGTTCTGGATGCTTGCTATTGCGGTAGTGATCGGGTCGTTGAGCGCGGTTTTGCTCGCCACGGCGTTCCTGTTTGAGGTGCGGCTCCCTTCTCCCTACGAGGAGTTTGACCCGACCGAGATTGAGGAAACCGAGTTTGCCGAACCGGGCGTGCGCCACATGGGAGAGAATACGTATCATGTGCATGTGCTGGCTCAGACCTGGTTCTTTACGCCGGATGAAATCCGCCTGCCCCGCGGGGCAGAGGTGACGTTTTTTGTGACCAGCAAAGATGTGACGCACGGCTTTTTCATTGAGGAGCATAATGTCAACTTGATGCTGCTGCCCGGGCACGTGGCCCGCACAACGGCCCGTTTCGATGAGCCGGGGACCTATAAGATTCTCTGCCACGAGTATTGCGGGTCGGGGCACCACACGATGGTCGCGGATATTATTATTGAGGAAGAGTCGGACGAGGGTTCGGACGAGGGTTCGGACGAGGGTTCGGACGAGGACTTCGACGAGGACTCCGACGAGGACTCCGACGAGCAAGAATAAACGTTATATGAGGATGGGAAACGATGCAAAGAGCAAAAACCATGCCCGCTGACCGTCCCGTGCTGGCGCGGCTCACCTTCCCGCCGATCTCGATGTTGAAGGGTGAACGCTGGCTCATCGGGTCGCATATCCTGGTGGCCCTGCTCGCGCTGCTTCCAGGTGTCCTGATGGGGCCATTCCAGACATTCAGCCGTTCGCCGGGCTTTGTGGAGATGTTCCCCGATTGGGAAATCCCGATCTTCAGTTTCTATTATCAGTCACTCACCGTCCACGGGGTGATGAATGCCCTCTTTTTTACGGTGCTCTTTATCGTCGGGCATGCCTACTTTGTGACGCAGCGGTCGCTTCAACGTCCTCTCTGGAAGCCGGGTCTGGCCTGGTTCGCCTTTGCGGTGATGATCATCGGGTTGCTTTCGACGGGCTATGCGATTATGCTGGAAGGCCGTTCGAGCGTGCTCTACACGTTTTATACACCGCTTACGGCGCAACCCTGGTTCTACCTGGGGCTGACGCTGCTGATTGTGGGGACGTGGGCAGCAGCAACCAATCTGTTCATGACCTATGTCAGTTGGAAGCGGGACAACCCGGACAAGCGGTGTCCGCTGGCGGTGTTCGGGGTGCTGTCCAATTTCCTGATGTGGTGTTTTGCCACGACCAGTATCGCGCTCCTGATGTTCTCGATGCTCATCCCGGCTTCGTTCGGTTGGATTGAGAAGACCGACCCGCAGCTTGCGCGGATTCTCTTCTGGTTCTTCGGCCATCCGCTGGTCTATTTCTGGCTTTTCCCGGCGTATATCTCGTGGTATACGATGCTGCCCGCGCAGGCGGGGGGCCGCCTCTTCAGCCAGTTGCTCGGGCGCGTGGCCTTCCTGATGCTGGCTATCTTTTCGCTGCCGGTGGGGGTGCATCATCTGCTGGCCGACCCGGGCATTAGCCAGGTGGCCAAGTTTGTCCATACGGTGCTGACGTTTGTGGTGATTGTTCCCAGTTTGCTCACGGCGTTCAATATTGGCGCGGCGCTGGAGCGGGCCGGTCGGCGGCACGGGGCGACGGGGCGGCTCGACTGGCTGTGGAAGCAGAACTGGAAGAATCCGGTGGTCACGGCGCAGATCGGCGGGTTGTTTATGTTCATCTTTGGTGGGTTCAGCGGGATGATTCACGCTTCGTTCACGCTGAACATCGCCCTTCACAATACGTCGTGGGTGCCGGCCCATTTCCATATGACGCTGGCCAGCGCGGTGATGCTTACCTATATCGGGATGCTCTACTGGCTGGTTCCGATGCTGCGGGGGCGGGTGTTGTGGAACCGCACGATGGCGCTGGTCCAGGTGGCGACCTGGGTCGGGGGGATGATCCTCTTTGGGCACGGGATGGGGGCCGCGGGAATCGGGGGGGTCATTCGCCGCACGGACCTGGCCAATGCGCCCTACTTTGGCGATGGGGCGTCGGTGGCGTTCCAGAAGGCGTCAGTGTGGCTGAATACGACGGCTGTCGGGGGGGTCCTCCTGCTTATCAGTATCATTCTGCTCTATACAAATCTGGTCGGGACGCTGTTCTTCTCGCGCAAGCCGCTTGAGGAGAACCAGGTTCCCATCTCGACGGAGGGGGATGCTCGTTTGCCGCTGTGGTTGGAGAACTGGTGGATGTGGCTCGGGGTGATGATTATTCTGGCGGCGATGGCGTGGGGGCCGCTGCTGGTTGATGAAAGCCTCCTCTTCAATGCGCCGATTACGGGTCCCACCGGGCTGCCTATGCGGTAGGAGCCGGGGGGTGGGCCGTCCTCCCCCGCCGGTCCGTCGCCGGGGGGGGAGGATGGCCCCGAACCATTTGCCCAACCGCTTCCGTTTCCTCACGACGGGCAGCGCTCTTCTACGGCTGCCATCCGTCCCCGCAGGCGAGCTACCTGGTCGTGCAGCGCGGCTATGTGCTGCATCAGGTGCCCCACTGCCTGGTCGGGGGTGAGTTCTCCGCTTCCCCACTGCCGCAGGACTTCTTCGAGCGGGTGGGTGCTGACCTTGCCGTAGCCTTCAATCATCCGATGGAGCGACGGCCCGGCGGGGGGGCCGGGGCTGCCGCTACGTGGCTTTGCCATAGCAACCTCCTCTTTGTGGTATCATAAGTAGCGCGTGATAAAAACATGCGAGGTGCGGGTTGTGTATGCTGTCCAGGCAAAGAGCACAACCCACACCACGATGCTCTTTCTTGCGTAAGCATAACACATATCCACACAATCGTCAAGAAAGGGGGCTTCAGACGCTGGATGCGTACCTATTTATCCAGATCCAGAAATGATGCAAAGACTCGGAGAGAAAATACGAACCTTGCGAGAGCGGCATAGAATGACCATCCGAGAACTGACGGTAGCCCTTGGCTACTCAGCAAGTAGTAACAGCTACATCAGCGAGGTCGAAAATAACAAGCGCTCGCCAAGGACGGAGTTCATTATCAAGGTGGCGGACCTGTTTGGCGTGACGGTGGATCAGTTGGTGCGAGACGAGCTTGAGGTGTGAGGGTCTGAACACCTGTCCTTTTCTAAAGGTTATGCGGCGACTTGGAGCAAAAATACGCACCTTGCGAGAGCGGCGTGGAATGACCATTGTGGAGCTAACAAAAGCTATCGGCTATTCTCCCCGCAGTAACAGTTATATCAGCGAAGTGGAAACTGGCAAGCGTTCCCCAAAGACCGAATTTATCATTAAAATCGCTGACCTGTTTGGCGTGACGGTGGATCAGTTGGTGCGAGACGAGCTTGAGGTGTGAGGGTCCGGACGGTCTAGATGGCCCAATGGCGTAGCGGGAAACTCCGCGCGTTGTTGGGCCAAAAAATATCCCGGCGGAACAGTGACCTGCTCCGCCGGGCCGTTTATCGTTAAGAGAGCGACTTTCGCACGATTACAACAGAAACACCCTGGTACCTACGAGGACGCAGTATGTGGGGCCTGTCGCCTGGTGATTGAGACTGCGTACCGTCCGACTTTAGTCGTCGTCCTTGTCAATCTGGGTCTTGCCGTAGAACCAGGAAAAGACCGTCGGAAGAATGATAACTGCCATCATCATGTACAGCACCGGGTTGCCAACACCGAAGTGGTTAATCCCATGCATGTCAGTTGTTTGGAGAGACCAATCCATCGTACTACCTCCTGAGAATGAATATGACTACTCAATGTACCCAGACACTCCCCAGGAATGAGATCACCGTGAAGCGCCTTTCCCTCAAATCTGCCGCGAGACCTCTTCCGACTAAAAGGTGCCTACGAAGAGGATGGAATAAGACCTGACTCGCGGGGGTAGAGACAGAGCTACAGAAATGTTCCTTGCCTTATCCCCTTTGCGTCCTCATTATCCAGGTTTCAGAGCGCCTTTCTTGCAGGTTCTCTGAACCCCACAAACCCCGACGAGCTTTCCTATTCCTCCTCAGATTCTTTTACTCGAACGTACGTCTCGTGCAGCGTACGGTTGTATTATACCACAAATTGTTGTTTTTTGCGAATAATGCAACTGGCCATTCTGTCCCGGTTTCTGGCCTCTTTCCGCTGGTTCGCACCGTGGGGTGAAGTCGATATTTCCTCATTGCAGAGGTATAGAGCAACGTACCAACCATCCTCGTGAGCCTGATTTTTGCTGGCTTCCAGCAGGGTTGCGACTTCAAAAAATTCCTCAATTTCATCCGGGAATATTTTTATCAGAAGCAATCCGCTGTGCGACGGTCTTGCCAGAGAGCACCACCAGGGGAATCCCGCCACCTGGATGCGTTCCTCCACCGACAAAGTAGAGCCGTTTGATTTTGGGTGGGCGCATGGAGGGACGGAGGAAGGCGCTGAAGGGGTTGTTCGATGCCAACCCGTAGATGGCCCCCTGGGCCGAGTAGTAGTAGTCCTGCATATCCTGGGGGGTCATGATCTTTTCAAAGACGATATGGTTTTCGAGGTCGCGCAGGCCCATCATTTCGAGCTTTCGGACGACCAGGTTGCGGTAGCCTTCCGCTTCGCGTTTCCAGGAGACCCGCCCGTTGAGCGGGGGAGCATTCACCAGCACGAAGATATTCATGTGACCTGGCGGCGCGTGCGAAGGGTCGCTCAGGCAGGTCGTGCAGACGTAGATGCTCGGGTCGGCGGCGGGAACGCCCTTCTGAAAGATGGAGTCGAACTCAAGCGGGTAGTCGCGGTTGAAGAAGATGGTATGGTGCCGCAGCTCTTCATAGAAGGTGTCCACGCCAAGGAGCAGGATAAACCCGCTGGCAGAGGGTTGGAGCCGTTCGAGGGCCGTCGCCACATGCTTCTGCCCGGGCAAGAGGTGCTGGTAGGCGTAGAGCGGGTCGGCATTGACCACCACACACGAGCCGTCAATTTCTTGCCCATCCGTCAGGCGGACGCCTCGGGCCTCACCGCCCCGCAGGATGATTTCCCCGACTTCTGCCTTCGTCCGTATCTCGATGCCCAGTTCTGCGGCCAGACGGAGCATAGCCCGCGCCAGTTGGTACATCCCACCGATGATATACCAGCCACCATAGATGAATTCAACATAGGCGATGATGTTGAAGGTGCCTGGCGACAGGTAGGGCGATGAGCCGTTGTAGGTCGGGTAGCGGTTGAACATTTGCCGCAGGTGGGGGCTGTGGAAGTATCGGGCAAGGGTGGCGTCCACGTTGCGAAAGGCGTCAATCCGCAGGCCATCGCTCAACAACTGGGGTCTGAGAAAGTCGGTCACGCCGGTGAAGGGTTGGTAGAGAAAGGGTTCGGCCACGCGGTCGTAGACCTGGGCACAGCGCGAGACGAAGCGGAAGAAGTTGGTAACGTCCGCGGGACTGATCCGCTCAATCTCTTTGACCAACTGCGGGACGCACTGGGAGGTATTGAACTGCGTGCCATCGGGCCAGTAGCACCGAAACATCGGCTCTACAAGGGAAATCTCCGCGTAGTCGTCGAAGTTGCGCTGTGCGGCAGCGAAGAGGTCCCGCACAATCCACGGCATGGTGAAGAGGGAGGGGCCGGTATCGAAGGTGTAGCCTGCCTCCTGGAGGATGTTGAGTTTGCCACCAACCCGTTCGTTCTTTTCCAACACCAGCACGTGCCGTCCCTGGGAGGCCAGGTATATTGCTGATGCCAATCCACCGACACCAGCACCCACGATGATATAAGGTAAGGTCATAATACGTGCAATTTTTCCAACTCAAAAGCCACCCTGGAAGGAAGATTGCTCGTTGTTCCCCTCCAGAGTGGCATATCACAGATGCTTGCCTTCAGGCGCGTGAGCATCAGGTGCTTTAGCCCTGGGAGGAAGCGCCCTGCTTTAGCGGCTTCAGCCCAGTGCCGAAGCCATACGGGTAGCCCTACCCGGCTTGGGGCTGG
>DAOTUF010000677.1:0-2174 GCA_034437495.1 Chloroflexaceae bacterium
GGCGGGGGGGGGGGCTGCTGCTGCGGACGGTTGGGGAGAGGGAGCAGGAGAGGGAGCAGGAGAGGGAGCAGGAGAGGGAGGGGGGGCTTGTGGTGGTTGCTCTGCTTCGTCCTTTGCCCGCTGCTCCGCCTCCAGCTTTGCCTTGCGCCGGGCGCGGCGTTCTTCGGTCGTCTTTGGTCTGGGAGCGGGTGAAGCTTCGGGGGGGGCTTCGTCCGCTCCCGCGGGTGGCGCTGCGGCGCTGCCCGTCGCGGTCTGCGGCTCATCTTTCGCTCCCAGGCTGCGGTTCAGCTTGTCTACCAGTTGGTCCACATTGACCGGCGCGGTTCCCCCTTCGAGCGCAGCCGTGGTCATTTCGAGCAGCGCATCCCCGCTCTTCAGCAGGTCGTCAATCAGGGCGCGGTCCAGGGTGTGGGTGCCTGCTCGGACGGCTCCGAGGATGTTTTCCATCGTGTGGGCCAGTCGCCCGATAGCGCCAAACCCCAGGAGACGCGAGGAGCCTTTGATGGTATGCATGGCGCGGAAGATGGCGTCAAGCTGTTCGCGTGCGCCCGGCTCGTCCAGGCTCGCAGCCCGCTCCAGCACGAGCAGGCCGTCGCTGAAGATACGGAGGTTTTCCGTTGTCTCCTCTCGAAACTGGGCATAGAATCGGGTGAGGTCCATGGGTGTTGATTGCTCGTTGCTCGTTGCTCGTTGTTCGCGTCGTTTTGCGGGTGCTCGCTGCTCGCGTTTCCCCGCTGCTCTTCGGCTACTGCTGCGTAATCCCGTGCAACCGGTCGGCAATAGCCGTGAGCATCGAAGCCGATTCGGCCATCTGGCGCGACCCGGCGGCAGACTGGCGGGCTACCTCGGCAATCTCGCGCATGGCCTCAACGACCTGTTCGCTGGCGCTCTGCTGCTGTGCAGTCGCCATCCCGATTTCGGCGGCGCTCTGGGCGGTGCGTTCGGCCACCATGAGAATGGTATCCATCACCTGCCCGGCGCGGTAGGAGAGGTCGGCCCCGCGCTCTACCTCCTTGCCGCCCTCTTCGGCGGCCAGCACCGCGGCGTTGGTGGCCTGACGAATTTCCGCAATCATCCCCTGCACCTCCTTGGCGGCGGCGAGGGTTCGGTTTGCCAGGCTCTTGACTTCGGCGGCCACCACCGCAAAGCGCCGACCATGTTCCCCGGCTCCGGCGGCTTCGATGGCGGCGTTGAGCGCCAGGAGGTGGGTGCTGTCGGAAATATCGTCAATCAGGTCGATGATTTCCCCGATTTGCTGCGAACGCTCGCCCAGGCTCAGCACGCGGGTGGAGATATCTTGCATTCGCACGCGGATGCGTTCCATTGCCTGAACACTCTCATCCACGGCTCCCTGCCCGTTGCTCAGATGCTCCAGCGTTTGTTGCGCGGCCTGCGCCACATGTTCGGCAGACTGGGCAATCTGGCGGGCGGTCGCGCCCAGTTCCTCCACCGTGGTGCTGACCTCCGAAACCGCGCTGGCCTGCTCTGTGGCTCCGCTGGCTTGCTGCTGCGAGGTTATTTGAAGCTGCGAGGCCGCCGCCGAAAGTTCGCTCCCCAGTTCAATTTGCTGGTTGCTCTTGTCTTCCAACTGCGTCGTTCGGTCGAGCAGTTCTTCGGCCTGTTTGTCGTAGTTGACCAGCGCCCGCGTCAGGTCCCGGCTCGTGACCCACGAGAGGTAGGCCAGGATACCCCCGGAAGCGAAGAAGAAAATCAGAAAGACGTAGGGTCCGCTTACCCCCAGGTCAGAGAAGGGTTCCAGCCCCAATACCTGCTGCGTCAGGATGGAGACGGTGTAGCACACCGCGGCAAAGACACTGACAGACAGCACGTCTTTGCTCCGCCCGAGCAACCCGGCGGCAGCAATGGGCACGAAATAGCCTATCACCCCGGGCCCGCTGCTCCCCTCCCCTCCCCCGTAGAGATAGAGGGACAGCGTGAAGATGAGCACCATACCATAGGAGTAGACGTGCCCGGCGGTGATGGTTTGGCCGCGCTGAGCCAGAAGGTAGGTCACGCCACAGATAATGAGAATGACCAGGGCAATGATGCTGAACGGCAGCAGCAAACCCTCCGTGCGGTCAACCAGTTGCAGGGTCAGAATGAACGCGGAACAGATGAGCAGGATAGCCCCGGTGCTCAGGGCCAGCCGTTGGAACAACTGGGCAATGTCCCGT
>DAOTUF010000678.1:0-2864 GCA_034437495.1 Chloroflexaceae bacterium
CAAAACCCAGGAGACGGAAATTATCGCCCAGGCCCGCGAGGAGGCCGACCGTATCCGCTCCGAAGCGCGTGAGCAGGTGGTGCGAGAACGAGACCAGATGGTCGGAGAATTGCGGGGCCAGCTTGCCGACCTGGTGACGCTCACCGCCAGCCGGGTGTTGCAGGCCGAGGTGTCGGCCCAGGCCCACAGCAAGTTGATCGAGGAATCACTGTCCGCATTGGGACGACAAAACTAGCCAGAGGAAGAAAACGGTGAACACATCTGGAATTGCCAAGGATGTCGCACGAGTGTTTCATGAGGAACTGCTCACTATCGTGGTGGACCAGATCCAGCAGGCGGCACACCGGCTGGAAGGGGTCGGCGGTGAGGCAGAAGACATGCAGCAGCGCGTGCAGGAGGCGCTCCCGCCGGACGCGCTCCCCCCCGTGCGCAATCTACTCCTGTCGCTGGCGCAGGAACGGAAGCTCGGTGAGCTTCCCCACATTACCGAAGAAATAGCCCAGTTGAAGCGGCGGGAACAGGTGCTTCGGGCCCAGGTGCTCAGTGCGCGGCCTCTTGACGAGCAGCAGCGCGAACACATCGCCGGGGAGTTGCAGAAGCACTATACCCTACCGCTCGACCTCCATTTCCAGGAAGACGAATCCTTGATCGGAGGGCTAATCATTCGGGTGGGCGATCAGGTGCTTGATAACAGCCTGCGTGCGCGTCTGAGCGTGGTCCAGCAGAGTATGCTGGCGAGTTAGGGTTGCATGGGACCTGAAAGAGAGAGGAGCGCGAACGGATAGCGACGAAAGCGGCGGGCGGGTGGCCTCGGCAGGCCGGGGAACCTGTTCCCGCTGCTTTCCGTGATGGGAGAAATCGCGTCGGGGCGCTCATTCCCGACGGTTGAAGTTGAAAAGGTTGTTCCAGGCGAAACCACACAGAATGGGAGAATTGCACATGGCAACAGGAAGTACTGATATTATTTCGCGTCTCAGAGAAGGCATATCACGCGGCGTTGAGCCAACTCCTCGTACCGTCAATGTCGGTACGGTGGTCTATGCGGGTGATGGGGTCATCCGGGCCAGCGGCATGGATAGGGTCAAGTCCATGGAAGTGGTTGAGTTTCCCGCCAAGGAGGGACGACCTGCGCCCGTGTATGGGATTGCGCTCAACCTCGAAAAGGAGTCCGTGGGTATCGTTGTCCTGGGCGACTACCTGACCATCAAAGAGGGAGACCAGGTCAACTCAACCGGGCAGGTCATTTCCGTGCCGGTGGGGAAAGAACTGATCGGGCGGGTGGTCAACCCCCTCGGTCAACCCATCGATGACAAAGGTCCCATTGCAACGCAGCGGAACCGCCCGGTCGAGCGCATTGCGCCCGGCGTTATCACCCGCCAGTCGGTGAACACCCCCGTCCAGACCGGGATTGTGGCCATCGACGCGATGATCCCCATCGGGCGTGGGCAGCGCGAACTCATCATTGGCGACCGCCAGACCGGTAAGACCACCGTGGCGATTGACACCATTCTCAACCAGAAGGGCAAAGACCTGCTGTGCATCTACGTCGCCATCGGGCAGCGGCGTTCCCAGGTGGCACGCATTGTTGGTATCCTTGAGGAATATGGAGCCATGGACTACACCACCGTCGTAGCGGCTACGGCTTCGGAACCGGCTGCCATGCTCTTCCTCGCGCCCTACGCCGGCTGCGCCATGGGCGAAGAGATTATGGAAAACGGCGTGGATATTGGCGGGGGGCACATCGTCCGCGACGCGCTGATTGTGTACGACGACCTTTCCAAGCACGCCATCGCCTACCGCCAGATGTCGCTGCTGCTGCGCCGACCGCCGGGCCGCGAAGCCTACCCCGGCGACGTCTTTTACCTGCACTCCCGCCTGCTCGAACGGGCCGCTCGTCTGAGCGATGACATGGGGGGGGGATCGCTGACCGCGCTGCCCATTATCGAAACCCAGGCCAACGACGTCTCGGCCTATATCCCCACGAACGTCATCTCGATTACAGACGGGCAAATCTACCTGGAAGCGGACCTGTTCAATGCAGGCCAGCGCCCGGCCCTGAACGTGGGTATCAGCGTGAGCCGCGTGGGTGGGGCTGCTCAGACCAGCGGGATGAAGTCGGTCGCCGGGCGGCTCCGCCTGGACCTGGCACAGTTCCGCGAACTGGAAGCCTTTGCGCAGTTTGCCAGCGACCTGGATGCCACCACGAAAGCCCAGATTGGGCGCGGCTACCGCGTGCGGGAAATCCTCAAGCAGTTGCAGTACAGCCCGTTTGATGTCGAAGACCAGATCTTGATTATCTACGCGGCGACCAACGGATACCTGGACGATGTGCCGGTGAGCCGCGTGGGGCAGTGGCGGGCCGATTTCTTGCAGTTTATGCGCACCGTGCATTCCGAAACGCACAAGGCCGTCTATGAAAACCGCTTCAAGAAGTTTCCGCCACCGGAGATTAAGGACGCGGTGGAGAGCGCCATTAAGGAATTCAAGCAGACCAGCAGCTACAGCGAGTAGGACGAAAGGGACCAGAGGAAGGCCACAGGTCATTGAGCACGGAGCAGCGAAGGCAGATAGCCCGGTACTGAACAGTCAACGACCCAACCCTGAAGGGTTGGGCTTGCGGGAAGCCTCGTAAGTCGACGTTGACCAGTTCGCCCGCAAGGGCAGCCGATAGGGAGGTCACGAGACCCTGGGGTGCGGGGTGCCAGCTCCAGGCGCTCTCGCTGGTCGTTAAACAAGCAGACGGTCTATGCTCGTGCGGCCAGCCCAACAAGCCTCCCTATCTGAACGAGGCACACCTTACCGCCGTAAGGCGAGTGGGTTTGCTGGTTTTCCTGTCGTAAGACGAAAAACCAGCCCCAAGCCGG